>JAEXTB010000059.1 GCA_023453725.1 Bacillota bacterium
GGTTCGGTGCCCGTAGGGCAGAAACCGATCCAGCGAATCGGTTTCAGAACCCTGGGTACCTGAATTGTTCCTTGGGTGGGAGCTCGAGGGCAACGCCCTCGAAAAAAAGGTTTATCGATAGAATGGAACGCAGGCTATGCCTGCGTTCCATTCTTCACTGGGCTACACGCAATTAATACGCATTAAGTCTTTCTCAAACGAAACAAGCATGCTTATCCCGCAGTTACGGACTGCCCCTTGAAAGGCCTTCAAACCGCCAGCTTTTGCCGTGATTTCCCGCAAGGCACGGTAAGAACTTGACCTTGTTTTTGCGAATTTGTTTTGTTATTATAAATAGATGGAATATGGCACAGCCTAGGGTTGCGTATCCGCTTAGAGGCGGATATTTTTCGCGTGACGAAACGCGTATGGCAACCATTGGGGTGTATTGGGGTATTGTCTTAAAGAACGGGGGAGCGGAATGGATCAGGCAAAGGCGGTATGGACGCGTACCTGTGAACTGTTGAAAGCGGAGGTCAACGGCATCAGCTACAACACGTTCATTGATGTATTGGCGCCACTTGCAATTTCCGGAAATTCTCTGATTTTGCAGTCCCCCAACGAGATGATTCAGTCCACCATCGAAAAATACTACATCGCCACCATCCGCGCATGCGCCGTGCAGGCCGCAGAAGGCATTGACAATGTTACCGTCGTGCAGCCGAGCGAGCGCGGCCTCTATGTAAAGGACGATACCAGCGATTACAGCTACTGCAACCTGTTTGCAAAATATACGTTCAATACTTTCGTCATCGGCGGGTCCAACTATTTTGCGCACGCCGCAGCGCTTGCTGTAGCGCAGAACCCCGCCCGTTCCTATAACCCGCTGTTCCTTTATGGCGGCGTAGGCTTGGGAAAAACGCACTTGATGCACGCCATCGGCCACCATGTGCGGGAAAACAATCCCCGCGCGCGCGTCATGTACGTGACAAGCGAGACGTTCACCAACGAAATGATTCAGTCCATCTCCACCAACCGCAACAAAGAGTTCCGCAACCGGTACCGCAACGCGGACGTGCTGATGGTGGACGATATTCAGTTTATCGCGCGAAAAGAGGGCGTACAGGAAGAATTCTTCCACACATTCAACGCGCTGCACGCCGCCAACAAGCAGATCATCATTTCCTCGGATAAACCCCCGCGTGAAATCGCGCAGCTGGAGGAACGCTTAAGGTCCCGTTTTGAATGGGGTCTGATTGCGGATATCCAGCCGCCGGATCTGGAAACACG
The DNA here is from genome assembly GCA_023453725.1 of Bacillota bacterium. Taxonomy (GTDB): domain Bacteria; phylum Bacillota; class Clostridia; order Christensenellales; family CAG-138; genus JAEYLA01. Next base: position 1,270 of record JAEXTB010000059.1, read on the forward strand.
TATCGCGATATTAAAGCGCCGCGCGGATGAAGAAAAAATGCACGTGCCGGACAGCGTACTCGAATACATTGCAGAGCGTGTACAAAGTAACATCCGTGAGCTTGAAGGGTTGTTGACCCGCGTCATTGCCTACGCGCAGTTCAACCGCATGTCGCTTGATGTGCATGTTGCGGCTACCGCGCTAAAGGACATGCTCCCCAACGACGCCCCGCGCGTTTTGACGCCGGTGCTTATTCAGGAAACCGTCGCAGCATATTACAACCTGCCGCTTGAATCGTTTACCGCAAAGCGCAGGGATCAGGAAGTCGCTTTCCCGCGGCAGATCGCCATGTATCTTTCCCGGTGCATGACGGATTGGAGCCTGCCCAAGATCGGCGACGCTTTTGGCGGGCGCAACCATACCACCGTCATGCACGCGCATGAAAAAATCACCGAGCAAATGAAGTCCGATCCCACGCTTTCCGCTACAATCGCCGATCTCAAAAAGCGGCTGATCTCAAACTAAGGGATACGGGGGTACGTTACTTTTCTTTCCACGAAAGATCGGTGGTGCAGCCTTAAAGCTGCACATCAATCCTTGAAAGATACCCGAATGTGTCATTCGGGTGCAAGTAACAAAAGAAAGCGGACATATATACATATCTATCACACTACCTGTCATTTAGTATAGGTATTTAAAATAAGATGGGATACCCAAGGGATGAGTCCCTTGGGCGGAGGTATGGAGGCAGAGCCTCCATCATTTCTATACCTGTCCTTAAATTTTACGTTATTTTCTCTTTCCCGACACGATTCTAGCCGATTATTGCTTTGAGGTTTTCAGTTAGAACCTTTATAATGATATACAGCGTTGCATATCCACAATTTGTGCACGCACGCTGTGCACGGATTGTGCCCAATGTTGACTGTGTGCATGCTGTGCACACAAGGACAAGTTATGCATACCCCTTGCACAGGGAAGCGCACAGGAGATTCTTTTGGCGTTGTCTTGCCGCAAACAGGTTATGCACATAATCCATAGCCCCTACTACTACGGCTACTATACTCCTAAATGATTGCAACGGGTATGCGCGCGCAAACCTGTGCACAACATCCTGCTGTGTATAGCCCGTGCTGTGAATGCATACACTTTTCCTCGCGGGAGAATGGCCGTTGTGCAAAAACGCTTTGTGCCAAAACCCGTAAAATTCCTTTTTATGCCTATATGGTATATAATGGAATATTCAACAACACTCGCGTTTCAACGTCGGAACGCTTGTTTATAACATACCCGGATTCATATTTTTGCTTACTACCTTCAGGGAGGACATAACGGATGAAATTATTGATGGATGTCAAAACACTCAATGCGGGGATTGCGACGGTTGTAAAATCGCTTTCCTCTAGGCCAGCCATACCGGTGCTGGAGGGCATTTACCTTTCGGCGACATCGGAAGGATTGCTGTTGCGGTGCTCGGACCTTTCCTTGCAGATCGAAAGTATTGTTGCAGCTACCGTAGAGGAAGAGGGCACAACAGTTGTGCCCGGCCGCCTGTTTACGGAAATCTGCCGCAAGCTGCCCGATGAGACGGTGGACATCCGCCTGGATGGGCATACGCTATTGTTAAAGTCCGGCCGTGCGCGCACGACGCTGCAGTGCATGGACGCAAAAGATTACCCCGATATGGCCGTGACGGGAAAAGCGCAGAAGCTGCACATTCCGCAGGCGGCGTTAAAGGATATGATCCGGCAGACGGTGTTTGCAACGGCGCAGGAGGAAAGCAAGCCGATATTGACCGGCGTACTCTGCGAGCTTTCCGGCAACGAGCTGACAACCGTGGCGCTCGATGGCTTCCGGCTCGCTTTGAGGCGGTTTACGCTCGGCCAAAGCTTTGAAAACCGGGAAGCGGTAGTGCCCAACAAATCCTTTGTGGAAATTTCAAGGACTCTTCTGGACAGTGAGGACGCCATAGAAGTACAGTTTTCCCCCACGCACCTGTTGATCGATATGGGGCATACGCGCATCATCAGCAGGCTGTTGGACGGCGATTTCATTCGCTACAAGAGCATTCTTCCGCAGGATCATATCACGCGCGTGCGCGTCAACCGCAATGAACTCTTGGAAAGCATAGACCGCGCGATATTGATGGCGCGCGAAGGCAATAACAACCTGGTTCGCTTCTCCATTTCGGAGGATTCTTTGAAGCTGTTTGCAAACAGCGCCATGGGCCGCATCGATGAAGAGATTACCATCCATCTGAATGGAGATCCGATTGAAATCGCGTTTAACGCGCGCTATTTCTGCGATGTATTGAAGGTGCTTTCCGATGAGGAAGTGTTCCTGGATATGAACAACAATGTAAGCCCCTGCGTGGTGCGCCCGGTACAGGGTGACGCGTATTATTATCTGATTTTGCCCGTGCGTATTTTTGCATAGGCGGTAGAATTATTAAGTTGCTCAAAGGAATACGTTGAGGGCTCTGCCCTCAAACTTCCGCTTAGGGCCGTAACGGTCCTAAGAACCCCATTTTTAAGAATGATATTTGAGGGGATACCTAAGGGATGTGTCCCTTAGGTAGGGTTTTAGGGGCAAAGCCCCTGAACAAAACTAGCATGAACAAAAGCCTTCGCGTCATATGCTGATGCGAAGGCTTTTGTATTTTGCAAAATTTACTCCTGCACGCTACAGGATAGGTTAGGTATGTGTTTTAGTCTACGGTCTTTAACTTATCGAGGCATTCATGGCAAATGTTTTTGCCCTGGAAGCTGACCAGATCGTTGGCGTTATCACAGAAGAAACAGGCGGGATGGTACTTTTTGAGGATGATGGTTTCTTTGTCTACGAAGATTTCAATGGAGTCTTTGATGTCGATGCCAAGGGTCCTGCGAAGCTCAATCGGGATGACCACCCGACCGAGAGTATCCATTTTCCGAACGATACCCGTTGATTTCATGTTGCAATCCTCTCTATCACCTTTATTGTAGAAGGCAGGCTGAACCTCCCACATATTATCAATAATACACATATTTCATTCAAACAGTCAATATAATTGTCAATAAGATTGCGGCATACATGTAAACAATGTCGATTTTTGCAAAATAAAGACGGAGGCTTTGGGCATGATGAGCTGGATTTGGTGTATCCTTTTCTGCCTTGGCGCGGTGTGGACGACAATGCGCATGGGCGGGGACGCCGCGCTTTCCGCCATGCTCACAGGCGCGCAGGAAAGCGTTACGCTCTGTATTTCGCTTGCCGGTTCCTACATGCTTTGGATGGGATTATTAGGGGTTGCCGAGCGCGCAGGGCTTATAAAAGCGCTCAGCCGTGTGCTTAAAAAGCCGTGTGAATGGCTGTTCCCCGGGGCGGGGGAGGCGACGGGCGCCATTACGCTCAATGTGGCTGCAAATATTTTGGGCATGGGAAACGCTGCAACGCCGTTTGGCCTAGAGGCCATGCGGTTGATGCAAAAACAAAACCCGTATAAAAGAAGGGCGACAGACGCCATGTGCATATTCCTTGCCATCAACGCATCGGCGCTTGAAGTACTGCCCACCACCATGATAGGCATGCGCGCTTCCTATGGCTCTTTGCAGCCGGGTGCAATATTACTGCCCACTTTTATTTCTTCTACATTTGCCACGCTGATTACGGCGGTATTATGCGTGGCGATGGTGAGGCGCAGATGATGGCGGCAGTTATCCCACTGCTTGCGGTAGCGGTTGTCATATACGCGCTCTATAAGAAGGTGGACGTTTACGACGCGTTTGTAAAAGGCGCAATCGAAGGCCTGCCGGTCTTATACCGTGTGCTCCCCTATATGGCGGCTATGCTGATCTGCATCCGTCTGCTGCGTGAAAGCGGCGCGATCGACTCTATGACCAATGTGTTGCAGGGGCCGATGCAGGCGTTGGGGTACCCGCCGGAGCTGCTGCCGCTGTCTCTTTTGCGTCCGCTTTCCGGGAGCGGGTCTATGGCGCTGGTAGCCGATATATTTAAGAATTATGGTACGGATTCCATGCTTGGGCTCATGGCGTCCACCATGATGGGTTCTACTGAGACCATATTCTATACCCTTGCGCTCTATTTTGGTTCCGTAGGCATACAGGAAACCCGCTTTACGTTGCCGGTGGCGTTGATCTCTACCGTACTTTCGACAATAGGCAGCGTAATTGTTTGCAACTGGTTGTTTTAATGCATCGGAATGTTTGGAATACGCGCGAAATCTAGGGGATCATGCCGGGCTGATTTTCTTTTATAGGGAATCATGGTATACTGTTTAAGTAACTACGGAATGAAGGAGCATACATGCAGGTACTAGCTTACCCCTTTCCCGGCGCGCTCATGGAAAAACAGTATCACAACAAAACTGTTATTGTCGTGGACGTCTTAAGAGCGACAACATGTATGGTAGAAGCACTGCAGAATGGCGCAAGTCAGGTCATCCCGGCACGCGATCCGGGGGAAGCGATGGCGTTTGCGGGCCATTTGGGCAGAAAAGAAAGCTTATTAACCGGCGAGCGCGGCGGGCTTCGGATGCCGGATTTTGATTTGGGGAATTCGCCTCTGGAGTTTAAGCCTCAGGTGGTCAAAAATAAGACGGTGGTCATTTCCACAACCAATGGCACCGCCGCTATTCATGCTGCGCGCAACGCATCCAAACTCTTTATCGGATGTATGCGCAACCGCACTGCTGCCGCGCGCGCGGCGGTAAAGGCCGGGCAGGATATTACTTTGCTGTGTGCGGGTACGGTGGGGGAGTGTTCTGCGGACGATATGGTTGGCGCAGGCGCTATTTTGCAGGCAATATGCAGTGAGATTGAAGATATTACCTTAAACGATTTTGCGCGTATTTGCATGCTGACCTACACGGCATGGAAAAAAGGGGAGGCGGACCTTTCCGTTACCACCCATTACAACAGGCTGCATGAACTGGGGTTTGATGAAGACCTTGCCTTCTGTTTTGAAGAGGATCAGACGGGGATTGTACCGAAATATGAAAACGGAAGTATCCGCCCGCTGTAAGATGTGAATTGAGATGAAAAAAGGAGAGACTTCAGTCTCTCCTTTTTGATGCGGTTATTCACCGATGACGGATTGCTGGATTTTATCCTCATTCAGGCGGTCCAAATATTGCCGCAGCGTCAGCTCCAGTTTGAGACAACCGGGCTGTTCCTGTACAGGCTCAAATCCAAGCGCCTTGAATGCGCGGACCGAGCGCGTGTTTTGAGGGTGGATGTTGGATACAACGCGTTCCATGCGCCATGTAAAAAACGCGTGCTCCAGTGCAAGCGCCGCGGCTGCGGTGCCAATGCCGCGTCCCCATTGCCGCTTTTCCCCGATGACGATGACCAGTTCGGCGGTGCTGCCGCGTTTTTCAAGCCGCAGAAAGCCAACGGGCGGGCTATTCAAATGGTTGATCATAAATAACGCGCCATTTTGGTGAAATAGGTGTGTAAGCGTTGGCAGCGGGCAGCGCTCCAGTGCTTGTTCTACAGCTTGTGCCGTGTGGCGGTCTTCATGGAGGTATTTTGTCACATCGCGGTCATTGAGCCACCGCACAATGGCGCTGGCGTCGCTGCGTTCGATATTTGGGCGCAAAAAAATATGAGAAGCTTTCATCATATCGTTCCCTTTCAAATACAATAAAAGCCTTTCATAGTGTGTGCCGGCAAAATCTATGACGGTTCTTTTTATTCAGTTACCTGCCATTCTATCAGCATCTGGAATTTGTGCAACCTGTTAAAACCGCCGTTGCGCCAAAAAGCCGCGCGGATGCGCGGCTTTCCTGCTGTTTCCTCTAAAAAAGTCCCCTTTACGCCCGGGCCGCTAAAATGCGGCAATCATAGCCTGTGGGCGTGAAGGTGATGCGGCCATATGTTGGTGCCGCGTGGCCGCGCCCGTAAAAATTGCACGAACCGGGGTTAAACAGGGCAAAGCCATGTTCTTCTTCAAACAGCGGAACATGAGTATGCCCGAAGAGCACCAAATCCGCCTGTAAGGAGCGCCCTTTGAGGTAAATGGTGTTGAGGCCGTTTTTTACGTGAAACAAATGCCCGTGCGTCATAAATACGCGGCGGCCTTCAATTTTTAAGACCTGCTCCGTTTCGCCCGAGCCGATAAAATCTGTATTGCCCATGACAAAATGCATGGGAATGTAAGGGTAACGATCCCGCAGCGTCAGTGCGTCCCCATAGTGATCCCCAAGATGAACCACCATTTGCGGCTGCTCTTGGAGGGTGATGGCGGCCATGGTTTCAATATCGGTATGTGTATCTGAAAATACGAGCAACTTCATTTGAGGCACCTCATGTTCTACTCAGTAACCACAGGGAGAATATGCTCCCATATATCGTCATTTTCCGGGAAATAATTGAGTCTTCTCACGCGGATGAAGACTCTTTTTCCCTATAATCAAGTTGACCCATACATTCTAGTGCATTGGCGTACACAAATCAAATTTATATTGTAGCAGGATTGGAGAGGATTGGTGAATTCTTTATCAAAATATATGACACCGGATATGGTATAATCATGTCTCTGACCAAATGGAGGGAAAGATAATATGATTGTGGAAGTGGTGCCATACCGTCCAGAATGGGAAGCGATGTTCCGCGAAGAAGCGGGGCGCATCAAAGACATATTGGGGGATGAACTTTTGCGCGTGTTCCATATCGGCAGCACGTCCGTACCCTTGATACAGGCAAAGCCCGTCATCGATCTGATGCCGGTGGTAAAGGATATTCAAAGGCTTGATGCGTATCGATCTGAATTCGAAGGGCTTGGGTATGAAGCCATGGGAGAGTACGGCATACCCGGCAGGAGGTTTTACAGAAAAGGCGGCGAGCGGCGCACGCACCATATCCATGCGTTCCAATACGACAATACAGCCGCAATACTCCGCCATGCTGCGTTTTGCGCATATCTGAGGGAATTCCCAGCCGTACGGGACGAATATGGAAAATTAAAAGCGGAGCTTGCAAAGCAATTCCCGGCGGATATCGGGGCGTATTGCGATGGAAAGGACGCCTTTGTCAAACACGCGGAACGCGAAGCGCTGATGTGGTACTGGAGCGAGGGAGGAAGACTCCCGCAATGACAAACGTCTATTGAAACAGCTCTTCAAAGGCTGCGTCTAGTACATACTTGATGGCGGTAAGTTCTTCTACCGAAATATGGCGGATACCCGCTTCAATTTTTGCCAATGTCCCGCGGGAGAGATCGCACCCGCGCACCTGTAACTGCGCGCAAAGCTGCTCCTGCGTCATGTTTTTTGCCGTTCTCAGTCTGTGGATGTTTGCCCCCAGGCGTTTATCTGATTTGATATGTTGATGCATGCGGTTCTCCATGACTGTGTTTATTAAAGGCTTATAATTTTTAGCGCAATGCATTGATTATAGAAAACAACCATGCTATAATTGCTCCGATAATGGAGCGTGGAGGCAATATTTATGCCGGATTATCAGAGGATGTATTTAACGCTTCTCAACACCGTATCCACAACCATCGATCATCTGAAAAACGCACAGTGCAACGTGGAAAACGCGTATATCGACGCGGAGCCATCGCTGCATATTGTTTCCGACTATCTCGAGGAACAAACAAAAGTCGCCGAATAATTGGCGGCTTACTGATATGAATGGCTTCTAAGGAGCGGGTATCCGCGTCTTTTTTGTAAATATCGGTCAATTTGGGTAGCCTAAAAAAGGGGCTCTAGCATCTGTCAATTGACTTTCTGCGCCCTATTTGCTATCCTACTTACGAATTGCATACAAGAAAAGCGATGAAAAGAACCAGTACGCATACCTGCCCTTTTTAGAGAGAAGATGGTTGGTGAAAATCTTTGAGGGAGTATGCGGAACCCGTCTTGGAGCTGCGGGCCAGAACGAAGCATTCCAGTAAGGCCTGCCGGAATCCCACCGTCACAGGGGAAGCGTATCTTATGTACGCGTAAAAGAGCAGAGGGGAAACCTTCTGAAGTTAGGTGGTACCGCGGACTAAAGTTCGCCCTAAGCAGATGCTTGGGGCTTTTTATTTTGTCTATGGATGTTGAAGGAGGAACGGCTATGAAACTTGATAAGCTGGTAGGGGAACGGTTTAAGGAGCGTCCGTCGGATTGCGTAATAGACAGCCACGCGCTGATGATCCGCGGCGGCTATATGAAGTATGTCGCAAACGGCATATACTCGCTTTATACGCCGTTAAAGCGCATTACGCGAAAGATTGAGCAGATCATCCGGGAGGAAATGGACGCAATCGACGGGCAGGAAGTTCTGTTTCCAGTGGTGCTGCCCGGCAGCTTGTGGGAGGAATCCGGCAGGTTCACAAGTGTCGGCAGTGAGCTCATGCGTCTGAAGGACAGAAACGGCAGCCCCATGGTACTGGGCATGACGCATGAGGAAGCTTCCGTGCAGCTGGTGCGCGAATACGGCCAGAGCTATAGCAAGTACCCCTTTATGATCTACCAGATTCAGACCAAGTTCCGCGATGAAGCCCGCCCGCGCGGCGGACTCATCCGCGTGCGCGAGTTTACCATGAAGGACGCGTACTCCTTCCACACCTCGCAGGAGGATCTGGAGCAGTACTATGAAGAATGCCTGCACGCGTATGAACGCATATTCGCCCGGGCTGGCATCCCGGAAGTCATTTCTGTACTCTCCGACTCCGGCATGATGGGCGGAAGCGTCTCCCATGAGTTCATGCTGCTGACTCCCGTTGGCGAGGATACTATCGTAATTTGCAACGAGTGCGATTACCGCGCCAATATGGAAACAGCGGAGAGCATCATAAAGAACGAAATGCCGGGGACGCTTGAGGAAGCGAAGCTCGTCCACACGCCGCACCAGCAGACGATAGAGGATGTATGCAATTTCCTCAACCTGCCCACGGACCATTCCATCAAGGCCGTTGTCTACCAGCGCAACGTGGATGACAGCTACGTGCTGCTCTTTATCCGCGGGGATCTTGAAGTGAACGAAACGAAGCTCTCTAACGTAGTGGGGGATATTCATCCCGCCGTGATTACGCCGGAAAGTGGCCTACATGCTGGCTATATCGGGCCTTACAACCTGAAAACAAACGCGACGGTGCTATTCGATAAATCTCTTGCAGGCGCGGGCAACCTCTGCTGCGGCGCAAACAAGGAGGAATACCATTACACCGGCATACAGTTGGAGCGCGACTGCGGGAAGATTACGTATCAGGATTTTGCCAAGGCGAAAGAGGGCGGTATTTGCCCCGCGTGCGGTAAGCACAGTATCTCCGTTTCCCGCGGTATTGAGGTGGGCAACATATTCCAGCTCGGCACCAAATATTCAAAAGCCATGAACATGCAGTATCTTGATAAGGACGGCACGCTGAAAAATCCCATTATGGGCTGCTACGGCATCGGCGTGGGGCGGCTTGCGGCCTCTGTGTGCGAGGTGCACCATGACGATTACGGCCCCATCTGGCCGATTTCTATCGCACCCTGGCAGGTGCACCTGTGCTGTGTGCGTGCGGATGATGTGGAAGCGCACGTGCTTTCAGACGCGCTTTATGGAACCTTGCAGCGCAAGGGCATCGAGGTGGTGTATGACGACCGCGCGGTGAGCGCAGGCGTGATGTTCTCCGATGCGGACTTACTCGGCGTTCCCGTACGCGTGGTGGTCAGCCCCCGCAACTTGAAGGAAGGTTGCATTGAACTTTCCACCCGGGATAAAAAGGTTAGCCGCAAAGTGCCCATTGAGGAGGCGACAGACGCGATCATTGGGTTGGTACGCGAGCTGATGGAGGACGTGGGGGAGTAAGGGATAAGATAACCGCTTGCATTTTTGCATCCTCAAGTGCTAAAATATAAAAAACACTGGTGCGTATAATGGTTCAGCACGAGACTTTTCGAAGTCCCGTGCTTTCTTTTTCGCCCAAAATGAATATGGAGGATAAAATGGAGTTTTACACGAAGCTGCCGCGCAACAAGAAAGAGTTCATACTATTCATGGCTGTGATTTCGATCATATCGGTAAATGTGATTGCGCCGCTGATAACCTGCTTTGAATTTGGGTTTCATCTGCATGTCTGGGCAGACGTATTGGAAGTACTCCCGTTTATCTGGCTGAGCGTGATCGTGCTGGTGCTTATAACGCACCACCCCGCAGAGTGGATGACAAACAAAATCCTGCAAAAGGGCGATAGCTTCAACGCGCATATTATCGTCAACATTCTTTGCAATGTGTTTTTGATGTCCATATTCCTGACGGTGATCGGCACCTGGATTGGGGGAAGAAAACTGACGATGGAGCCAATTCTAATGTTTTTTTATAAATGGCCGCGCAACTTTGCGATTTCCTTTGCGGTGGAGCTACTGCTGGCACAGCCTATCGCAAGGTTTGTGATGGTGAAGGTGCATCAGAAGATAGATGCTAATAAGCCGGTGGGGGAGGCGTGCAAAGAGTCTTAGCCAGCTTGCTTTTTTGTCCGTTTTGCGGTTGCTTTCTCTTTTGCCTTATCGATTAAAGACGCTCCCACGCAGACCATTCCGGTAGGGAGGGCTGCGGCGAGCGCTGTTACCAGCGGCGGCGCAACGAGCAGCCGTAAAAATGTCACATTGCCAGGGTCCAGCACAGCGCTGGCGATGATGTTGATGACGCTTGCGATAATAACAGTTGTCAGGTAAAGCCCGCCCATATCTCTTATTTTGAAGACGACAGCGCCAAAGAACAGACCCAGTATGATTGCAAAGAGGAAAATTGCCAGATACAGAAGGTCGTCCGGGTCATCTGTGACGGATTGGTATATTGCATACCAGATCAGGCCGAATAAAAACAAGAGAACAACGAACCCGATTACCCCCAAAATTGCACCAAATATGCCGGGGTCAATGCTTGAGCCGCCGGAGACCGAACGGCTGTCCGAATATGCGCCAGTGCCAGTGGATATGTGGCTGCCCGTTCCGGTGTATGAGCCGCCGGAACTATCCCCTCCGGTGTATGAGCCACCGGTGCTTCCTGCGTATCCATCGGAGGCTGCTGGCTCATCCTGAGCGTATGAGGGCAGTTCCTCGGGCATCAGGAGAAGCAGCGCCGCCGCTTCTGCACCATCGCCGGAATAGCTTCCCACGGACTGGCCAAACAGGCCGCTTTTGATATAGATGGTATCTGAATCGTAGGTTCCGACCAACTCCGAGGAAAAGCCTGTCCCGGTATAGCAGGGCACCGTGTATACGCTGCCGTTTTCATAAGTGCCCACCAGATCCCCGCCGAAACCGTAGCCCCTGTACACCGACCCGTTGCTGTAGGAGCCGATCGTTTCGCGGTATATTCCGCTGCCCTTATAAATCTGCCCGTTTTCGCAGCTTCCAAGAAAGGTTCTGGTATAACCAAAGCCGCTGTAAAACTCGCCCATGCTGGTTTCCCCCAAGACTTAGAAATCGGCTTCCCTGTGCTATTGCAACCCCAAGGCTTCTTTTGCGGCGGAATCAAGATCCAAAGCATACTCAAATCTGATTGCGCAGACCTTTGAATTTTCGCTCTCGCCGTCTGTCCACACCTGTACAAAATAGACATCCTCATTCTCGCAGGACGGACGGTAATAAAAATTCGTATTTGCAAGGAAATCCTGCCCACACAGCAAAGGCTTCCATTCGGTAGAGGGAACCATAATCGCCCTGAGCTGTGCAATGGGGTCCCCCATGTGGAAATCCCCTATGATTGGAAGAGGATCAATCGTCATGCCATCCGTTACCAGATTCCAACTGGCCACCTCAACCATATAAGCCGGGGCGGCGTTGGTAAGAGATCCACTATCTGAAACGGTCATAAACTCGAAAGTGCATCTTGAATCGCCCAGCATGGCGGCTGCCATTTTTGGGTCGTTTTCGTACAATGTGGTATCTGTACACATCTTATTGATATCGTAGAATGGCATTTTGACCATGGATAGTATGGTTCTGTTTCCCTGGCTGTCGAAGTCTCCGTAAGTACCGGGGCTTTTCAAAGCGGTTTGCAGGCAGGAAGAGGAATAGGTGCTCTGTGTGTCCGTATAGATGTATTCTTCATTATTGATGTATAGGGTGTTATCGTTGAGCGCAACATCATTGCCCCTATATTTGACTCTGACCGGGCGAAGAACTGCGCCATTCTCCGTTTTATCTGCAATGACGACTGTCATATAAATATCTCTGTGGTCAAGAAAGCTTTGGGTCTCGGTGGTATTCTCCATACGAAGACTTTCATACCAGTCGTCTGCTGCGGATAATACATAGTACACGTTCTCCGTATTGCCATCATCGTCCAAATCAGCTTCACCAGCATGAAAAGCGCCAGCCCGCTTCTCAAAGTAAGCGTCAATTGCAGAAAATATCGCCTCCGGTTCACCGGCCATCTCTATATTGAGTACGTTGGGGCAATCAAACGCGGCTGCGTTTTTATAATCGAATGATACGCCATCTAGCGCCGCAATCTCTTCCCAATCCCTTCCTGTCCATTGGTTATAGTGGGACTCCACATAATCCAGCGTTGAAAAATCTCTATTCCACAGTATGGTGTCATACCCTTCCATATTGCAGTAGCTGGAGCTTTCCGCTGCTCCGGTTGGGGTATATCCCCAGAAGTGATACTGTGTATCATTGGAATCCGCAAGGAACTGCGTGTGCATGCCATTATCTTCATCCGTAATCGCATTGATCAGCAGTTCGTTTGCACCATCGCCATCTGCATCATAGAGCGTATACGTCAGGTCGGATACCACCTGATCCCGAAAGCTCCATAATATAAAGGCGTATTCCAAATCACTGATGTTTCCTGTGTAGGAGCCGATATCGCTGCCCTGTTGCGTATCGGGTGTTGCTGAAATGACGGCTGCAGTCTGTTGGGGGACACCTTCGGGATCGGATACTTCTGCCTGTTTGCTGCAGCCACTGACAAGAACCATAAGGCATAGCGCGAAAACAAAAATTCTCTTTGCCATGGTAATCCAATACCCTCCGCCATTTTGATTCGGTCCTCATCCGTTTCTCATTGATCCGCTGATAGGTATAGGGATGAGAGCGCTCTTATTATAGCGCGCAGGGGAAGGACTTACAAGAAATTGGAAGGATATCTTTGGCGGCGTCATTCATCTGTTTCTGAGACTGTATCCAACAGTTCTTTGGTTTCTACGGCTGGAAGCTCGGAGACTTCCCGAAGCTTGCTGTTTATTTTTCTTGTCCGGACACCAATCAGCTTATCCAGTTCTACACCCGTTTGTTCAATGCGCTTCTGTGCCGCTTCCAAGACCTCGGAAAATGTCGTAAATTCCGTTTTGACTGCGCCTAACACGTTCCACACTTCACTGGAACGCTTTTGTATCGCAAGCGTTCTAAATCCCATCTGGAGGCTGTTCAGCAGTGCCGCGAATGTTGTCGGGCCTGCAATATTGACTTTGTACTGCCTTTGCAGCGTATCAACAAGGCCCCTACGAACCACTTCCGCATATAGACCTTCAAAGGGCAAAAACATAATAGCAAAATCGGTCGTATTGGGAGAATCGATATATTTGTCACGAATATCCTTGGCGCAGTTTTTAATTCTTGTTTCCAATATGGCCTGGGCAGAGGAAATGGCGCCGACGTCGCCTACTTCATAGGCGTCCACTAACTGCCCATATGTATCTGCGGGGAATTTTGCATCTACGGGAAGATAAACGCAGCGCTCGCCTTCCCCGGGTAATTTGATGGCATACTCGACACGGTTTGTTGACCCGCGCTTGGTAACGACGTTTTCGTCATACTGCTCTTTGGCCAGCAACTCTTCTATAAGGGCTCCAAGCTGGTATTCGCCTACAATACCGCGCGTTTTCACATTTGATAGGACCTTCTTTAAATCGCCAACGCCGCTTGCGAGCGTTTTCATTTCTCCAAGTCCGGTATATACTTCCTGCAACCGGTCATTGACCAGCTTAAAAGATTGGGTGATCCGGTCGTCAAGCGTTTTCTGCAGTTTTTCATCAACGGTAGCCCGCATTTTTTCAAGCTGTTGACTATTGTCCTGCTGCAGAGCTTCCAGGCGATTTTGCACAGTGGTGCGGATACCGTCCATAGACTCTTTGCTTTGCAATGCAAAGGTATTAAACTGTTCGTTGACAGTTTTTAAGCGGTCAGAGACCGTGGATTGCAACTGTGTCTGAGCCTCTGTCAGCATCTTGGATATCTCAAGAAGACGTTTGTCCTGCATTTCAAACTGCTTATCCTGAGCGCCCGAAAGCATGGTTGTGGTATCTTTAATGCTCTTCTGCAAAAGGCTCTGGTTGTTAGAAATACTGTCGATCAGTTCTTTTAGCCTAACATCCTGCCTCTCGGCGGTCTGGCGCTGCACGGTAACGATGGCGTCGGCAAAGGCTCTCATTGTTGTTTGAACGGAGGTATTCATCTCGGTCCGGGATGACCTGATTTCATTTATGACGTCGCTTTTTGCCTGTGCCGCCACCGTGGACTGCTGTGCGGCTATGTCACTCAAGAGCTCTCTTTTTAATCTCTCAGTATCAATAGGCACGGATTTTTTTAAAGTCACAACGATGTTGGCAATCACCATAATCAAAATGGCAGCACTCAATAACTGAAGAATCAGCACAATATTTTCCAATTTCCTCTCTTGATTGTAATCATGTATATTGTAATGAATTTTTCGTCCTTACGCTACCATAGAAGAGGGGATATCGGTTCGTCTGCTTGCGCTGATGAACATAGGGGCCTCTGCTTGATATACAATCTGATACAACTAACGGGAGGAAAGAAACAAGCCCCGAAAGCACTGCTTTCGGGGCTTTGTTGGCTTACTCCCACTCAATCGTGCCCGGGGGTTTAGACGTAATATCGTAGACGACACGGTTCACATGGGGGACTTCCGCAATAATCCGCTCGGAAATCTTTCTGAGCACGGGGTAGGGGATTTCCGCAAATTCCACCGTCATGGCGTCCGTAGAGGTGACGGCGCGTACGCCGATGGCGTAATCGTAGGTGCGCTCGTCGCCCATGACGCCCACGCTGCGCATGCCGGTAAACACGGTGAAGTACTGCCAGATTGCCTGGTCAAGGCCCGCATTTTTGATTTCCTCGCGGAAGATCCAGTCGCTGTGGCGAAGAATGCTCAGCTTGTCCTCGGTGATGTCGCCCAATATGCGGATAGCAAGGCCGGGGCCGGGGAAGGGCTGCCGCCATACAAGATCGTGCGGGATAGAGAGGCTTTCGCCTAAAATACGGACTTCGTCCTTAAACAACATGCGGAGCGGTTCACATAAACCCTTGAAGCCGATATCCTTCGGAAGCCCGCCCACGTTGTGGTGGCTTTTGATGGTAGCGGCGCTCTCCGTGCCGCTTTCAATGACATCCGGGTAGATGGTGCCCTGCAGCAGGTAGTCCGCGCCGCCGAGCTTTTTCGCTTCTTCCTCAAACACACGGATAAACTCCGTGCCGATGATTTTGCGTTTCTGCTCCGGTTCGGTGACGCCAGCAAGTTTAGAGAGGAACCGTTCCCGCGCATCCACGGCAATGACGTTTAAGCCCAGCTTGTCTCGGTAGAAGCCGATGACTTCTTCCCGTTCGTTGTGGCGCAGTAAACCGTGATCTACGAATATGCACGTAAGCCTGTCGCCAACCGCGCGGTGGACGAGCACGCTCGCAACGGAACTATCGACGCCGCCGGAAAGCGCGCCCAATACCTTGCCGTCGCCTACCTGCTTGCGGATATCCGCAATGAGGGTATCGGCCAGGTTTTCCGGGGAATAGTCGCAGGTAAGCTTGCAGATGTTTTTGAGGAAATTCTTGATGATGCGCGCGCCCTGCGGGGTATGGTTGACCTCCGCGTGGAACTGTATGCCGTAGAGCCTGCGGTTTTCATCCGCAAACGCCGCTACCGGGCAGTTTTCCGTGCGCGCAGTGGGGGAGAAGCCTTCGGGCGCTTTGATGACGGCGTCGTTGTGGTTCATCCAAACGATGCCTTGATCCACGCCTTCAAAGAGGGGGTGTGAAACAAATTCAATCTCGGTGCGGCCATATTCGCGTACGGCCGCGCGGTTGATTTCCCCGCCGAACACCTTGGCAATATACTGCATGCCGTAGCAGATGCCGAGTATCGGCACGTTCAGGGAGAAAACCTCCTCCAAACAGGCCTTTGCGCCGGGGGCATACACGCTGTCCGGCCCTCCGGTCAATATCACGCCGGACAACACGTCGCCTTTGATGCGTTCGATGCTGGCTTTGTGCGACAGAAGCTCGGAGTACACGCCCGCCTCGCGCACGCGGCGCGCAATGAGCTGGTTGTACTGGCCACCGAAATCCAGCACCACGATGCGTTCCTTCATGCTCGTTTCCTTTCGTTTTATCTTAAAAACTTGAATACCGTTTTATACTACCCTATCTGAGCGCGGCAGGCAACAGGAAAGCTTGGGCAGCATTTGGAATTGGACAGTGTGAGAGAAATATATTGTTTCACGTGAAACAATATAAAAAAGCACTCCTTTAGAGTGCCTTTTCAAACTGAATTTCATGCAAGATGGTTATGTGCGTCATTGTACCTGCACAACTATTTTTCCTTATATTGCACTAGCCTCAACCGTGTTTGCGGCTTTTTGTGATACCGCGCAATCACTTTGAGCAATGAAATATTTTCAAGATGGCGTTTCATGAACGCGCGGTTCCAATGCATCGCCTGACGGATGTCTTTTACCTTGCAGCAGCAATGCACAATATCTTTCATATAGGAAACGTTGTCCGGTCTATGCTTTACAAGAGCAAGCAGCCTTTGAAGCGCCTCCCGGTAGCTGCCGGAATACATCAGCGCCAGTGCCTGGCAATAAAGCGCATCCAGATTGGAGGGATCCTGCCCGTAAGCGATTGTAAATTCCTCAAGCGCCGCCGAATACGCACCTTCTGTCAGATAGCACACGCCAAGGTTCTGGTGGCATTCGGACTGGTCATACTGGATGCGAAGTGAACGCTTGTAGTATTTCTTCGCGGTGATATAATCTCTAATGCTGTCATAATAGACGCCAAGGTAATACAGCGCGTCCACGTGAAACGCATTCATGCGTTCCGCGCACTTGAAAAAATACAGCGCCTTTTCGTGTTCTCCCAATGCAAGGTATACGCGGCCGAGGTTAAACACGGGGCGCACCCAGCTTGGGTTTTGCTGAATCAGCGTTTCAAAACGGGAGATGGCCTCATGATAGTCTCCCAAGCAGAGCGCACAGCAGCCGATGTAGTTGAGGCATTCTTCGGTTTCCTCCATACGGCTAATCTGGGTAAACAATTCCAGTGCCGTTTCGTAGTTTCCGGCGGCGTAACAATCCTCCGCCTTGTGAAACAACGCTCCGTTCTTCATTTGGCTCCCCCAGTAAAAATACTATCCTGCTTGAGTCTAGCACACCTGTCACAAGCCTACAATGCGCCAAATTAATGAAACATTGGCGTATTGTTTCACGTGAAACATATGTATGCCAAATCATTGCTAACCAATGAAAAAATCGATTTTGATTGACAACAGGTAACCAAGTTGGTCAAGGTACGTGGGGGAGAATCAAACTTCACACGACCGCAATAATCCTGTACGTTTGCTGTCAAGGTTAATTCACATTGAGGCGGTAGATTGCGGGTATTACTTTGGATAAGATGATATCTATAGGAAAAGCTCCGCTTTTGCCTGACGAAAGGATAGTTTGTATGATTAGCGACAGCAATAAAACGCCGCGAAAGCCGATGATCTATTACGGGCTCATTGTGCTTGTCGCGCTTTTGCTTTTAAACGCGCTGGTGTTCCCATCCCTATTTAATACGCCGGTAACGGAGACGGACTACGGTACGTTTCTAAAGCAGGTGGATACGGGCGCCGTCAAGAAGTTTGAACTCAAAAGTGAGACTATATTTTATACCACTGAGGAAAATGGCAAAGAGGTGGTGTATTCCACCGGCGCAATGCCGGACGACGCGCTGACGCAGCGCCTGTATGACGCGGGCGTGGAATTCAGCCGCGTGGTGCCGGAAGAGACCTCACCCATACTTGCATTTTTAATCAGCTGGATATTACCCATTCTGTTATTCTCTTGGCTGGGACGCACACTGATGAAGAGTATGCAAAAGCGGGGCGGAGGACTTAACGCCATGCAGTTTGGCAAATCCAACGCGAAAATCTATGTACAGGCGGAAACCGGGAAGTCCTTTGCGGACGTTGCAGGCCAGGATGAAGCCAAGGAAGCACTCACGGAGATTGTAGATTTTCTGCATAACCCCAGAAAGTATGCGGAGATCGGCGCGGACTTGCCCAAGGGCGTGCTGCTCGTCGGCCCTCCGGGCACGGGCAAGACGTTGCTTGCAAAAGCGGTAGCGGGGGAGGCAGATGTCCCGTTTTTCTCCATTTCCGGTTCGGAGTTTGTAGAAATGTTCGTGGGCATGGGCGCCGCCAAGGTACGCGATCTCTTCCAGCAGGCCAACGAAAAAGCACCCTGCATCGTGTTCATTGATGAGATTGATACCATCGGCAAAAAGAGGGACAACTCCGGCTTTGCCGGCAATGATGAACGGGAACAGACGCTTAACCAGCTGCTTTCCGAGATGGACGGCTTTGACGGCAAGCGCGGCGTCATCATACTTGCCGCCACCAACCGCCCTGAAACATTGGATAAGGCATTGCTGCGCCCCGGCCGGTTCGATAGAAGGGTGCCTGTGGAGCTGCCGGATTTAAAAGGACGGGAAGCCATATTACAGGTACACGCGCAGAAGATTAAGACGGAACTGAGTGTCAATTACAACGCCATCGCCCGTGCTACCGCCGGGGCTTCCGGCGCAGAGCTTGCAAACATCATCAACGAGGCAGCGCTTCGCGCGGTGCGTGCAGGGCGCAAGCTTGTGAACCAATCGGATTTGGAGGAAAGCGTGGAGGTCGTCATTGCGGGGTATCAGCGCAAAAACGCTGTGATTTCCGCAAAGGAAAAGCGGATTATCGCTTACCATGAGATCGGCCATGCCATTGTCGCTGCCAAGCAGGAAAACAGCGCGCCGGTCCACAAGATCACAATCGTGCCCCGGACTTCCGGCGCTTTGGGCTACACCATGCAGGTAGAGGAGCAGGAGCAGTTTTTAATGAGCAGAGAACAGGCGGAAAGCAAGCTTGCTACCCTCACCGGCGGACGCGCCGCCGAGCAGCTTGTGATAGGGTCCATTACAAGCGGCGCTTCAAACGATATTGAGCAGGCCACGCGCATTGCCCGGGCCATGGTCACACGCTACGGCATGAGCGAAGCGTTCGGTATGGTGGCGCTTGAAACCGTCAACAACCCGTACCTTGGGTCAGACTCTACGCTTGCCTGCTCGCAGGAGACCGCTGCCAAGGTGGACTCAGAGACCATCCGCATCATCCGCAAGGCGTATGAAAATGCGGAACGCATCCTGAAGGAAAATATAGGCAAGCTGCATGAACTTGCGGAGTATCTGCTGGAGAAGGAGACCATCACCGGCGAGGAGTTTATGGACGTACTTACCCGCAGCAAGGCGGCTTAAAGTACGTTCAGGGCGCTGCCCGAAACCCTGCTTAAGGCACGTTAGTCCCTTAAGCATCCAAAACAGGAAGTCTATAGATTGATAAGTGTATAGACAAAAACAACAGCCGAAAGGCTGTTTATGAGCGGATATATGGATCTGTTTCACGTGAAACAATATCCATATATCCGCTTTTTGTATATGTACAATCGAGCAAATAATAAATATGCAGAACAAATTCTAAACAAATCATGCCTCCGACGTTAAAAATGCATTGTATTCTCTATGCATTACAGTTTATAATGCTAAACATGAGGGATTGGAATGCTCCAATCCTGTATACATATCAAATGATATATTGTTGGGGGGAAATACAATTGAGTGGGGATTCAATTCAGGTATTGATCGCAATGGCATGTTACATGCTGGCGGTCATCGGCATTGGGCTGTACTATGCAAAGCGTGCAAACCAGAGCTCAGAGAACTATTTCCTGGGGGGAAGAAGTCTGGGGCCGTGGATGGCGGCCATGAGCGCGGAAGCATCAGACATGAGTGGATGGCTATTGATGGGCCTCCCCGGCGTCGCTTATTGGTTAGGGCTTGCCGATGCGTTCTGGACGGCGATCGGCCTTGCGGTCGGCACATATTTGAACTGGTTGCTCGTTGCAAAGCGGCTCAGGCGCTATTCAGTAGTAGCAGGCAACGCCATTACCATTCCGGAATTCTTCAATAACCGCTTTCATGATAAAAAGAATGCCATCATGAGCATTGCGGCGTTGTTTATTCTGGTGTTCTTTTCGGTATACGCCGCAAGCTGCTTTGTGACCTGCGGGAAGCTCTTTAGCACACTATTTGGCCTCTCTTACCACAGCATGATGATACTCGGCGCGATGTTTGTGGTGGTGTACACGTTCTTAGGTGGATTCCTTGCCGAAAGCGCATCCGACTTTATGCAGGCAATTGTTATGATCATCGCGCTTGTTGCCACACTTACGGTAGCAACCGTGGCGGCGGGCGGAATTGGCGCTGTGGGAGACAACCTCAAAAATATCCCCGGCTTTCTTTCCTTCTTCGGCATTGCAAGCCCGCAGGTCGTAGACGGCGTGCAGCAGGCACAGGGGGGAACGGCGCTCTTTGGCACAGCGGGGGTATACGGGTTCTTAACCATCATTTCCACCC
>JAEXTB010000066.1 GCA_023453725.1 Bacillota bacterium
ATCCTCCCCTACGGTTATCAGTATATCGTCCTCGATGCCGGTGTTCCGCTTACTTTTTCGCGTGAACGGCACGAACAGATCAGCATCTCCCCTGCCATAATGGCAGATATGATGCGCTCCGATCTACGGATTTCCATAAGCGAGTTTTCGCCTTGGAGCGATTTTGTTCTACCCTTTTATATGACGCAAGAGCGGTGGAGCGAATTGATGCAAGGAAGTGTACTTACCCTTTCCAATCGGTGCGCA
Source organism: Bacillota bacterium (assembly GCA_023453725.1). Taxonomy (GTDB): domain Bacteria; phylum Bacillota; class Clostridia; order Christensenellales; family CAG-138; genus JAEYLA01. Next base: position 247 of record JAEXTB010000066.1, read on the forward strand.
GAGAGTATTCCCGATCTCTTGTTTGAGAAATTTGGACGCGTTTTTATTCCTCTTCCTCAGTGCACAGCATTTGAAATGACTCATGAAATGGGTTGCTTCCTTGCCGCACTTCTGATGTCAGTAATACCCTATCGAAACAGCAGTAATTTATAGAGGTACATGTAAAAGGGGTGTTTAGAATGGATATCCAAGATAGAATAGTTGCCGCCCTCAATCAGATTGAAGGGACGCAAAAAGAACTTTGAAATGCAAATTATGAAAAAGAAACTCAAGGTTTAGAAAGGTAGGTAATTAACCAAATGCGAATCCTGAAAAGTAAACTCTTTATTGCCTTAGTGTGCCTGCTGCTTACAGCAGGTTTTTCTTTTGTCCTTCTACCCAAGATGAACGAAAAGACAAGAGAAGTGGTCAAGGTGGTTCACGTTACAAAGGCTGTCCCTGCAAATACGGTGATTACGGCTGACCTTTTGAAAACAGTAGAGGTCGGCGCGTTCGGCCAGCCCTCTGACGTTATTACCGATCCGGAAACCATTATCGGATCATTCGCCGCTGTGGATCTCATAACAACCGATACGCTTACCCCGGCGAAATTTCTCGCGCCCGACCAACAAGCAGACGGTGATCTATATGGCCTCGAACAGCGGCAACAGGTAGCTGTAACCGTAAGTTTAAAAAGCCTAGCGGCGAGTATGGCAGGCAAGCTCCAACCCGGTGATATCGTATCCGTTTACGCCGTCATGCCTGCTCCAGATGGTTCCACAGGTCATGAGATCGTAATGTTCCCCGAACTTGAGCTTGTCGAAGTGTTAAGTGTTAGCAACAGTAAAGCGGCAGATACGGAACAGAAAAGGCAGGACCTGGAGGCTCAAAAATCATCTGCAACCAGTGTTGTGAGTACCAAGGAAGAGGAAACCATTCCTGCCGTTATAACTCTTGCCGTTGATAGCTTACAGGCTCAGCGTCTGATCCAGATTGAAGCAAGCGGAAACGTACATATTGCACTTGTAGGGCGCGGAGCTGCTGCCCGTGAATACCTTGCAGAATTCAACCCCTACGCCGCATATGAACCGGAAGTACGTGAATATGCGGAGGTGGAAAGCTCCTGGGCAGACTATTATGCCGTACAGCAGCCACAGGAACAGGACATTCCGGAACTTGATGCCACGCCATCCTCGTTATCACCTGCTGAAGGAGAAAGCTGATATGGGAACAATGGTCGTGTTTACCGGAAAAGCCGGTAGCGGGAAAAGCACGATACTTGCGAATACCGCCTGTTATCTTGCAAGAGTCGGTAAGCTTGTCGTGGGCTGCTTGAGTTGCGATCTACGCTATCCGTCCCTGCCGGGATTATTCCGTGGCGTAGAAATTCCCCCGGAACGCAGTATCGGGAAGCTGTTTACTGATAATGACCCTGCTAAAAAATTCGTAGAGTACCCCAGCTGCGAAGGAGTGTTTGTTTCTGCAACTGCCATCACGGATAATGCGCTTGAATATGAGCCCCCAGATAAGGAAACGATCATTGAATTTCTCCAGCGCCTTAACAACTGGTATGATGTTCTATTGATTGAAGCGGAGGATATTCAACTCAATCAATTTTCAATCACGTCTGTGCGCCAAAGCGATATTCGTTTTAACGTGGTGATGCCTTCCATGCAGAGCATGGCTTGGGAAAGGGCCACCAGCAGCCTATATAAAGAGCTTCCCGGAGAAGTAATCCAGATTCTTAACGCCGACTCAGAGAGCTTTCCGATTGAAGAACTTAAGAAACTGATCGGGCCAATCGGGGTCCAACTGCCGTACGTTGACCAGATCCCAGATTGTGCCGAACATGGGTCCCCATATTACTTGGCGGGCATGTCTGGCCGATACGGACGCAGATATGTTAAGGGGCTTGAAAAGATCAGTACGCTCATCAGGAATGGAGGCGAGCTTGAATGAGTTATGCCGTTGATATGCATAGCGAGCTATACGAAACGGGAGCAAGGGGTTTGAAAGAAGGGGCTATCTCAAAAGCAATCCAATATAGTGACGCGCTCCATCGCATCAGGAAAACGCTCACAGACGATCATGCCACGGAGCTACGTGCATCCGTTGAAAGCGAAACTGCCGCGCAAAACGTAAAATCGCTAATTGCGAAGTATGTGCGTAAGCTTCATATGTCCGTTTCGGGCATAGACTCTCTTTCAAGTCTCGTTGATCGGCTTTACGATGATATGTTGGGGTTTTCACTTTTAACAGTTTATATCTACGACCCTAATGTTGAGGAAATCAATGTCAACAGTTGGAGGGACATTGAAATCCTGTACTCTGGAGGCCGGTATATTAAACTGAAAGAGACATTTCCATCCCCTACGCATTGCGCCGACCTTGCAAAACGTATGGCGCTCCTGGGCAATGTCGTGGTCGACACCGCAAAGCCGATTGCTGATAGCTTTATAACCCGTGGTGTCCGAATCCATGTAGAACTGCCCCCTGTGATTGACCCGGATGCAGGCGCGGCATTCTCAATCTGGAAACAGAGCAGTAAAAAGTTTTGCCGCGCAGATTACCTGAGAAGCGGGACCGCTACCGAGGACATTCTGGATTTTATTCAGCTTGCTGCAAACCATGGCATCAGCATAGGCTTTGCTGGCCCAACCGGCAGCGGCAAAACGACTGACCTGAACTTTGTCGTGAACGGTATTCCTTCCAACAAGCGTATCTTTTGCGTTGAAGAGGATTCCAGAGAACTTGACTTCGTAAAGTGTGATGGCGAGGGTAGTGTTATAAGCCGCGTCGTTCATACCAAAACCCGGCGTAGCGATGATGCCCGTCTGGAAGTAGATCCTACCATGTTGGCAAGGGCTGCCCTTCGTATCCATCCCGATATCGTTGTTATGGCTGAAATGCGGGGAAAAGAAGCCATTGTGGTCCAGGAAGCAGGGCGAACCGGCCAGCAGCTCTTTACCACTTTTCACGCAGATAGCGCACCTGACGCCTATACGCGGTATCAAAGCATGTGCGTTTCTGCTCAGAGCGGATTTACGCCGGAACAATTACTGGAGTTTTGCTACCAAAGCATTCCGCTTATGTGTTTCAAAGAAACGCTTGAAGATGGCCGCAGAAAATTCACGCAGATTGTTGAAGCCGTAAAGACACAAGACGGATATCGTATCATTCCCATATTTGAGTATACTGTCACTGGCCATGAACGGGATGAGCTGGGCCTCATTACAAAAACAATCGGCGTGGATAAAAAGATCAATTTCATTTCTGACTCCCTGGCATACAGGATGCTAAAGCGGGGTGCTGATTTGTCTGAACTGGCCCGTTTTGCAAGGCCGGACTACGACCCCGCGAAAGAAGATGCAAAAAAGGAAGGAGGTTGCTAGGATGCAGTACACCGCAGTTTATATTCTTGTGTTTATGTTCATGCTTGCCGGTCTCTTTCTGCTGGCCGGTGTGTCCCTTAAAACATTGCTTCCAAAAAGAGAAAAAAGAATCTCAATCGTAAATGAGCTGTTTTCAGAGAAACGCAAGGAAACGGCGAATAAGGATGATAGCTTTTTTAAGAAGCATAAGGCTAACGTTGAATTGGCAATATTAGCGTCAGAAAGCAAGCTTACATTTGTACATTACCTCCAGGCGGCTGCACTTTTGTCGGTGAGCGGTTAGGTGCTTGGCCTGCTGTTTCAAAACCTGTTACTCGGCGTTTGCATGGCCGTATGCTTGCCTTTGGTCCCATATCAATATCTTAAAATTCGAAGCGCTGGATTTAAGAAGCAACTTCTAATCCAGATGGAG
>JAEXTB010000082.1 GCA_023453725.1 Bacillota bacterium
GGCAGCGCCTGTATGAGCACCTCCGCCCGCTGGGCGTTTGTAATGTCTTTCATCGTCAATCCCCTAACCACTTATGAACGGTAGTCGCCGTTGATTTTGACATAATCGTATGTCAGGTCACAGCCCCAAGAGGTGGCAGTATATTCGCCGTTGTTGAGATAGACAAGAATATCAATTTCATCCTGCAGCAGGATATTCTTTGCGATCTCCTCGGAGAACGGCACGCCCGCGCCGTCGTTGCAGACGTCAAGGTATCCTGCACTTGAAGAAAATGAAACATCCACTTTCGCAATGTCCACATCCGCCCCTGAATAGCCGATGGCGCACAGTACCCTGCCCCAGTTGGCGTCCGCGCCGAACATGGCGGCTTTCAACAGGCTGGAACAAATCACGGATTTTGCGACTTTCCGTGCTGTATCTGCATCCTTTGCGCCCGATACCTTGCAGGTTAAGAGCTTTGTCGCGCCTTCGCCATCCTTTGCAATGGAGCGGCAGAGGTAGGAGGTGATTTCTTTCAAAGCGGCGCAGAACGCCAAGTAATCCTCGTTTTCGCTTACAATGGTGTCGTTTCCTGCCATGCCGTTTGCAAGCACGGCGACCATATCGTTGGTGGAGGTGTCGCCGTCCACACTCACCATGTTAAACGTATCGAGGATATCGTTGGAGAGCGCTTTTTGCAAAAGTCCCGGGGAGATGGCGGCATCCGTTGTAATAAACACCAGCATCGTCGCCATGTTGGGGTGGATCATGCCCGAGCCCTTGGCGATTCCACCGATGCGGCACTCCCTGCCGCCGACATTGAAGGAAACAGCCGTTTCCTTGACGGCGGTGTCCGTCGTCATAATGGCGCGCGCGGCGTCAAGACTGTTTTCATAACCCAGAGCGTCAATTAAAGCCCCCATGCCGCTTTCAATGGGGCAGATGGGCAGCGGCTGGCCAATGACGCCTGTGGAGGCGACAATCACGTCTTTTAAATCAATGCCCAAAGCATTCCCTGCAAGTTCGCACATCTTCTTTGCCACAGCCGGGCCGTCTGCGTTGCAGGTATTGGCGTTGCCGGAGTTACAGAGTATGGCCTGCGCTATGCCGTTTGCAATGTGTTCCTGTGTCACAAGTATGGGTGCGCCCTTGACAAGATTTTGCGTATATACTGCCGCGGCGCTCGCCGGAACGTCGCTGACAATCAGCGCAAGGTCTTTTAATGACTTGTTTTTTCTCAATCCGCAATGGATGCCGGAAGCTTTGAAGCCTTTTGGGGCGCATACGCCGCCTGATATTGTTTGCATAGCGTTCTCCTTATTTCAGGGGGCGCGGGGGGCGAAGCCCTCCCGCTATTAAATAGAATAATTTATCGTCGCCGCCGTAGGCGGCGATATATTTACAATACCAACCCTTCGGTCTCTTCCCGCCCCAGCATCAGGTTCATGCACTGTATGGCGGCGCCCGAAGCGCCTTTGCCTAAGTTGTCGTATCTCGCGATCAATGTCATGCGTTCTTCGTTGCCCGCCACCATCAGTTCCATGGTGTCCTTGCCCGCAAGCGCATTGGCACAAAGCATCTGGTTATTTTCCGTATAGGGGAGGACACGTACCAGTTTGCTGCCGTCGTAGTGCGTCGCATACGTTTCAGAGAGCTCCTGTGGTCGCAGCCGCTTAAGCAGCATGCTCCGGTGCAGCGGTACGTTCACAAGCATGCCTGCATAAAAATCCGAAACCACGGGTGTGAATACAGGCGGAGAAACTGTATTTGTATACGCCTGCATTTCAGGCAGATGTTTGTGCCCCTGCAATGTGGCGTACTGGCGCGGCGCGTCAAGCGCGGCATCCCGGGCCTTGCTTTCATACTCCGCAATCATGTTCTTGCCGCCGCCGCTGTAGCCCGTAAGAGAAAAGCAGCTAAGAGGCGTTTCCGGAGAGAGGATACCGGCGGTGATCAGCGGATAAATAAGCGCAATAAACCCGCTTGCGTGGCAGCCCGGCACCGCTACGCGGGAGCCGCAGACGATGCCCGCCCGGTGGGAAAGCGAAAGTTCAGGAAATCCGTAGCGCCAGCCGCTCGCTGTTCGGTGGGCGGTCGAAGCGTCAATGATGCGCGCACAGCTGCCTTGCGCGAGCGATACGGATTCGCGCGCCGCATCGTCCGGCAGGCATAAAAATGCAACATCAGCCTCATGGAGAAGCGCCCTTCGCGCCTGCGGGTCTTTTCGAAGTGCCTCGTCCGGCGACAGCACTTCGATGCCGGAAAGCGCGCTCAAACGCTCATAAATCCGGAGGCCGGTCGTGCCTTCCCTGCCGTCGATAAATATCCTGTGCATGCGCATCCTCCTTTACTGAATATTACTCATAATTATACATTCAAAACGTGCAATGTCAACAATAATCTGAATAAATATTTATTATTACTGTATTTTATGCATGTGCCTTTTGTGTAATCAAAAGGGCCCGGAAAATCCGGGCCCTGAATTACGTCTGGAATTGTTTCAAATATTCTGCTACGGAACGTGTCATCTCTTTTGCAAAATCGGAATTGTATTTACGTGTGCAAAACACGTTGAGCCAAACACCGAACTCTTGGGTTCCGGAATGCCTTTTGAGCATTTCCGGAAATACGGAGGGATCAATACGGCGGTAAGCGTTTTCGTGAACGATGTCCGCTAGCTCACAGCGCTCAGGCTTTTTGCGCGCCTTCTGCTGCGCGGTGGGGTAGCCAAACACCAACATGGCGGCAGGGAAGACATAGGGCGGCAAAGAAAGCAATTCCCGATGTTCCTCGCAGCGTTCCATAATATCGCCAATGTAGCAGGAGCCGATGCCAAAGCTCTCCGCGGCGGTTACCGCGTTTTGTGCAGCAATGGTGCAGTCGGAAACCGCGAGCAGCAAATCCCCCACGCCGGGAAGGCGCGGTTCGCAGGAAAACGCCTCGTACGCGTCATACCATTTTTGGCAATCCGCAAGGAATATGAGCACCATCGGCGCTTTTGCAATAAAGGGCTGGTTGTCGCAGGTGATGGCAAGACGATCCTTGATGGCCTGATCCGTAATATCCAATATCGTGTAAAGCTGCTGGTTGCCGGCGCTTGGTGCTGCCATGGCGGCAAGCAGGATTTCCCGCTTGATGGAGGAAGGGATCCCCCTGTCCTCAAACACGCGGATAGACTTGCGGTTATGCAGGCTTTTTAGAATATCGTTCATGCTTGCTCCTGCAATTGATTCACTTCAAGGGTTTATTATACGGACTCTTTTTGAAAAAGGCAAGCGCAGTTGCAAATAAAGAATTGCTATACAGAAAAAGCAGCTTACGCTGCTTTTTCTGTACTATGCTCACTTGCCTGTACTATAAATCTCCTGCGCGTACCGGACGGAGGCCATGGCGTCCCGCCCGTAAAAATCCGCTCCGATCTTCTCTGCATAATCTGCTGTGAGCACGGCGCCGCCCACCATGATACGGCAGTGGGGCGCTTTCTCCCGCAGCAAAGCAATGGTCTTCGCCATGCTGGCGACTGTGGTGGTCATCAGCGCAGAAAGTCCGATGAGCCGGGTATCATGCGAGAGAGCTGCCGCCACTACTGTTTCGGGCGGCACGTCTTTTCCGAGGTCCACCACCTGGAAGCGGTAGTTTTCAAGCAATGCCTTTACAATGTTCTTGCCGATGTCGTGCACATCCCCGTGGACGGTTGCAAGCACCACACAGCCTAGGCTCTTGCCCGCATCCGCACCCATGTGGGCGCGCAGTACCTCAAAGGCGGCTTTTGCGGCTTCTGCGCTCATCAAAAGCTGGGGGAGGAACATGGTTCCTTTTTCAAATGCAACGCCAACGTAATTGAGCGCGGGCACAAGGCTTTGGTCAATCACGGCAAGCGGCGGATATTTTTGAACCTCCGCAAGCGCAAGCAGATTTGCCTGCTGCTTTAAGCCCTGTTTGACAGCCTGTTCCAGCGTCATGTCGCCCTGCACGGCAGGCGCTGCGCTTGTGCTTTGGGAAGGGGCAGGCGAATTGGCGGGGGCAGCGGGAGGTTCTTGGCCCGCATACTGGCCGATAAATGCCTCACATTGCGGATCGCTGCCGAAGAGCGCCTGCACGCTGCGGTACGCGTCCATCATGGAAGGAAGCAAGGGGTTCAATATGGCAGCGTCAAGCCCCGCGCCCATGGCAAGCGTGAAGAAATTGGCGTTCAACAAATCGCGCCGGGGAAGCCCGAACGAGACGTTGGATACCCCAAGCGAGGTTTTGACGCCAAGCTCGCGTTTGACGCGGGAAAGCGCCGTGAGCGTGATGTTCGCGTTGTCCCCACCCGCGCTGACCGTCATCGTCAGCGTATCCACAATAATGTCTTTTTTGTCTATACCGTAGGTGGCGGCGGTTTTGATGATGCGCTGCGCAATGTCCACGCGGCCCTGCGCCGTTTCGGGAATTCCGGCTTCATCGAGGGTGAGCGCCACCACAAGCCCGCCGTACTTTGCAACAAGCGGGAACACGGCGCGCATACTTTCCTCCTTGCCGTTGACAGAATTCACCATGGGCTTGCCGTTGTAGATGCGCATTGCAAGCGGCAGCGCGTTCGGGTCGGCGGTATCGAGCTGCAAGGGCAGGCTTGTGATGCTCTGCAGCTCCGTCGTCATGCGGGCAAGCATGGCAACCTCGTCAATATCGGGAAGCCCCGCATTTACGTCCAGGATATCCGCTCCGGCATCCTGCTGCTGTAATCCTTCGCGCAGGATATAATCCATATCCCCTTCGCGCAGGGCCTGCTTCAAGCGGGCTTTGCCGGTGGGGTTGATGCGCTCACCAATCAGAACGGTGCGTTTTTGAAAGTACACGGCACGGGAATAGCTGGAGACAACCGTATGTTCCTTTTTTATAACGGGCAGCGGCGCAATTTCGCGGCAGCGGGAAACGAGCGCTTTGATATGCGCGGGCGTTGTGCCGCAGCAGCCACCCAAGAGGTGTGCGCCGCCCTCTGCCGCCTGTACCATGAGTTCGGCGAACTCCTCCGGTCCCACGTCAAATACGGTGTTCCCGTTTTCCTCGCGCGGAAGCCCGGCGTTGGGATTGAGGATGATGGGCAGGGAGCTGATATTCTTCAACTCCTCTAAAAACGGCAGCATCTGTACTGGCCCCAGGCCGCAGTTTAATCCAAGGGCATCCACCCGCAGACCTTCCAAAAGTGCAACGACGCTGTGGATGTCCCCGCCAGTCAACAGTTTGCCGTTTAAGTCGAGCGCAACTGTCGCAAACACGGGAAGCTTGCAGCTTTCCTTTGCGGCAAGCACAGCGGCCTTCAGCTCATAGGTATCGGACATGGTTTCAATGAGCACGAGGTCCGCGCCCGCTTCTGCCCCGGCTTTGATGGACTGGGCGAACAGCGAAACCGCGTCCTCAAAATCAAGATCGCCAAGCGGCTTTAACAGCTTTCCCGTGGGGCCGACGTCGAACGCCACATACTTTTTCTGCGTACCCGGGTCGGCGGCGATCGCTTCTTTGGCGCGCGCTACCGCTGCGCGAGCGACATCTCCCGGCGTATATCCGGTCCCCGCGAGCTTCTTTGCGTTGTTGCCAAATGTATTCGTCAGTATGATGTTGCAGCCGGAAGCAAGATATTGCGCATGGATATCGCGCACCTCCTGCGGATGCGTAATGCTCCAGAGATCGGGCACTTCGCCCGGCCCCAAACCTGCAGATTGCAGCATGGTGCCCATTGCGCCGTCAAAAAACAGCAGTTCTTTTCCTAAGACGTCCCGTATTCCCATGGTTTACTCCTTTTTGTATGCGCAGAGCGTAAGATTGCAATTGGAACAATCGTGAGCCATGTGTTGGCGCTTTCCGGGCCGGATACCCATGATTGCCGTAATGGACTTGGTGGGGGTGAGCATGTTCGTTTCCGTGCAGGAAAGGCCGATTTTCTTTGGCGCATCCAAAATGCGCAGAATGTCCGGCTGACATTCTAAAGTAAGGTCGCCATACCCGGGGGAAAACCGGGGGCGCAGGGTAAGCCCATCTTTTAACCCTGCCGCAATGGCTTCCTGCGCTTCGTCGCAACAGCTTTCCAAAAGTGCCGCGGCGCAGGCCTGCAATATAACGGCAGCGGGCATATCCGTCCGGCTGTAAAGCTGCATCAGCCTGTCCACGCCCGCGCCGAGCGTAGCCGCAAACAGATAAGCTTCCGCACATCCTTCCAGATGCCTACTGAGCCCGCGGCTTTGCACCCGCAATGGCCCCAAGAGTATGTCTTCCCCTTCCGTTTCAACGGATACGCGAAGATGTACAGCGTGGAAGCTTGCGGCATTTTGCAACGTCGGAATGCAGGCGTTCAATACGCTTTCCGTCTGCGCATCGGGCTGCTGCCCGCGCATATATCCCAGGTACCGGAGCGCTTCCGCGCGGTCGATGTCCATATTGTTCTCCCAATGAATAGTGAATTCAAATTGGCGAGGATATTTGTCGCCAGAAAAGGAAAAAAGCGCAGGAATACCCATTGGTATTCCGAGCATTTTTGACGCAGTATGGCGGGAAAAAGACCGCCAAGATGTTTCGGGATTTCGTTGGGGGAGCAATCACTTACTCCTTTGCCCGGATGATATGGGAGAGGTTGTGGAATATGCCCGCAGCGATCTCGGGCTTGTTCATCGTATATATGTGGATGCCGTTGACGCCGTTTGCGATAAGGTCAATAATCTGCTCCGTCGCGTAAGCGATGCCCGCCTGCTGCATGGCAAGCGGATCGTCGCCAAAACGGTCGAGTATGTTCACAAACCTTGGCGGCAGGGATGTGCCCGAAAGCTTCACAATACGCGTAATCTGCTTTTTATTTGTCACCGGCATGATGCCCGCGAGCACCGGCACGGATATCCCCGCTTCCCGGATCTTATACAAAAAGCGATAGAGCACGTTATTGTCAAAGAACATCTGGGTCGTCAAAAAATCGCAACCTGCGTCCACTTTCTCTTTCAAGTGGGCAATGTCCTCTTTCTGGCTGACACTCTGCACATGACCTTCCGGGTAGCACGCCCCGCCGATGGAGAATTTTCCGTATTCCTGAATTTCTCTTACCAGCTCGCTCGCGTAGGAATAATGCTGGGGGGAGGGAAACGCCGCGTTTTCCGGGATATCCCCGCGCAGTGCGAGTATATTGCGGATGTTGCGGGAAAAAAGTTCTTTAATCAATCCGCTGACCTCACCCTTGGTGGAGGAAACGCAGGTTACATGCGCCAGCGCGTTCACATTGCAGCGCTCTATATACTCCGCAAGCCGCACCGTGTTTTTGGAGGTGCCGCCGCTTGCGCCGTAGGTGACGGATATAAAGTCCGGGTTGAGTTTAGCGGTTTCACGCACGACTTCTTCCGCGCGCTCAATTTCCGCATCCTGCTTGGGCGGAAACAGCTCGCAGGATACCGTGACGCGCTTTTCCCTGAGTAGGTCTCGTATGAGCATGATGGACCCTTTCTGAACATGTTTGTATCTTTTTAAAAGCAGACTACTGGATAAAATACGTTTCGAGGGCGTTGCCCTCGAACTCCCAGCCAAGGGACATATCCCTTGGCAATCCCTTTCTCAGCAAAAGTATGTTAGCGCATTTGCAAGAAATGGGTGCTTAGGGCTGTTACAGCCTAAGCGGAGTTTGGGGGACGCAGCCAAGCGCCGCCTGTGGCGGGAAGAGCGAGGCGCAGTCCCGGTAAGCAAGGAAGTTCAGAATTCTGAACGACCATTGCGAACCGCGAGCCTTAAAGCCCCAACGTAATTCTGCTTTTTGACGCTTGGCGTTTCTTACCGTTTTGGAACTACTCTACCATTCCGGCGATCGCTGGCACAATAGTGAGGCGCCGGTTATTTGCCGGTGTGTATGTATTCTTTGATCTTCTCCACGGCAAACGGCGTTTCCTGATACACAAAATAATTGAGCCAGTTGCCAAATAGCATGTTGCCGTGCGCGCGCCAGGTGACGCGGGGGCGCATGGAACTGTCGTTGTCGGGGTAGTAATTGAGGGGCGGCTCAATGGGCAGGCCTGCGTTCAAATCGCGCTTGTATTCCAGCTCCAGCGTTTCCGGATCATATTCGCTGTGGCCGGTGACAAACACGCGCCTGCCATCGCGGCTGGCGGCAAGGTAAAGCCCCGCTTCCCTGGAGGTCGCAAGCACTTCAAGTGCCGGGTGTGCTCCCACATCCTGCGTGCGGACGGTGGTGTGGCGGCTGTGGGGGGCAAAGAACAGATCGTCAAAGCCGCGCACAAGCCGGTGCGTGCGGTTCTCCACCGTGTGCGGATATACGCCGAAGAGCTTTTTTGAAAGCGGCTGCTTATCGATGCCATAGTAATGGTACAGCGCCGCCTGCGCCCCCCAACAGATGAAGAGGGAAGAAAACACATTCTCCGTCGCCCAGTCCAATACCTGGGAAAGTTCCTGCCAGTAGGCGACCTCGGTGAAGTGCATCTGCTCCACAGGCGCGCCTGTGATGATCAAACCGTCGAACTGCTCGTGCTTTACCTCATCAAACGTGCGGTAAAACGTATCAAGATGCGTATGGTCGGTGTTGCGGGGCTGGTAACTTGCCGTGCGAAGAAGCGTTAACTCCACCTGCAAAGAGGTATTGCCGAGTAGGCGCAACAGCTGCGTTTCCGTCACCGTCTTTGTGGGCATCAGGTTTAAGGCCGCGATCCTTAATGGGCGGATGTCCTGTGTTGCGGCCCGATCCTCCGCCATGACGAATATGTTCTCGCCGGTTAAAATATCGTAAGCGGGCAAGCCGTTGGGGATTTTTACGGGCATGTATGGTTCCTCCTTTATTCCTGGGATTTTATAAGTGCCTGCGCGAGATCGTCAATCAGATCGTCCGGGTCTTCGATGCCGACGGAAAGGCGGATCATATCCGGCGTGACGCCCGCGCCCTTGAGACCTTCTTCATCGAGCTGGGCGTGCGTGGTGCTGGCGGGATGGATAACGAGCGAACGCACGTCGGATACATTGGCGAGCAGGGAGAAAAGCTCCAGTGCATCGATAAATTTTCGCCCCGCCTCGATGCCGCCTTTGATGCCGAACGTGAATATGCCGCCGCAGCCCTTCTTAAAATACTGCTTGGCGCGTTCATAATAGGTGTCCCCTTCCAACGCGGGGTAGTTGACCCATGCAACGCTGGGATGGCTTTTGAGATACTTTGCGACGATTACCGCGTTTTCGCAGTGCTTGTTCATGCGCAGGCTCAATGTTTCAATGCCCTGCAGCAGTAAAAATGCATTGAAGGGGGACAGGCACGCGCCGGTATCCCGCAGGAAGCCCGCACGCAGCTTTGCAAGGTATCCCGCCGGGCCAAGATCCGTGTATACAAGACCGTGGTAGCTGTCGTCCGGCGTGTTATATTCCACAAAACGGGGATTGTTTTTAAAAGAGAACGTGCCAAGGTCGGTGACGGAGCCACCCATGGAGCTGCCGTGGCCGCCCATGTACTTGGTCAGGGAGTGCACCACAATATCGATGCCGCAGGCTTTGGAGTCAACAAGATACGGAGTGCCGAACGTATTGTCCGCAATCACGGGCAGGCCGTGTTTGTGCGCAATTTCTGCGATCTTTAAGAAATCCGGGATGTTGATGTTGGGATTGCCGAGGGTTTCCAGGTACACGCAGCGGGTCTTTTCGTTGATGAGGGACTCAAGCGTCGTAAAGTCCTCCGGGTTGACGGAATGCACCTTGATGCCGTACCGGACTGTAAACCGTTGGAATAAGAGTGTGTATGTCCCGCCATAGAGGGTGGAAAGGGAAATGATCTCGCTGCCGGTTTCGGCTAAGTTCTGTATGGCCGCCAAAATGGCCGCCATGCCGGAAGCAAAACATACGGTACCTACGCCGCCTTCAAGCGCCGTGATGCGCTCTTCCAATACGGCGACGGTAGGGTTACTCAATCGCGTATAGATGCTGCCCGGTTTTTGAAGCGCAAACTGCGCCGCGGCATCCGCCGCGTCCTCAAACTGGTAGGCCGTGGTCTGGTAAATGGGAACGGCGCGCGCGCCTGTCGTAGGATCGGGGGAGTAGCCTGCGTGCGCCTGCAGCGTATCAAAGCGGTACTGTTTCGTCATCGTTCGTTCCTCCCAAAGTTTTGTTAGAATAAGTCAATGAAAAAAGCCCTGCTTCGCGTCTTGCGAAGCAGGGCCAAAGCAACAATTTGGCGTTCCCGCTAGACTGCCGTCTCCGGCATTCGCAACACGCAAATTGGCGCGGAACGCATCATCATTCCGCGCTTAGGCATCATCATGGAAACAACTGCGAACAGCTTCATGTTGAGCGTTCCTCCTTTCCTCACGTGTCGTGGTTTGTATGCAATGGTAACGTAGACACAAGCCCACTGTCAAGTAAAAAATATATTGGGAAATCCCGCAAAGCGTATCAGTATGCGACGCCTTGTGCAAGCATTGCGTCCGCCACCTTTAAAAAGCCCGCGATGTTTGCGCCTAAAACAAGGTTTCCCGGCTCCTGGTACTCAACGGATGCGGTATAGGCTTTTTCATAGATGTCCGCCATGATCTTCTGGAGCATGGCGTCCACCTCTTCAAACGTCCAACTCAAACGCTGGCTGTTTTGTGACATTTCAAGCGCCGAGGTTGCGACGCCGCCTGCGTTTGCGGCCTTGCCCGGCCCGTAGAGTATTTTTTCCTGTAAAAACAACTCCACCGCTTCAGTCGTAGAAGGCATGTTTGCGCCCTCCGCTACGGCAATACATCCGTTTTGGATAAGAAGCTTTGCACTATCCAAATCCAGCTCATTCTGTGTGGCGCAGGGCAGCGCGATATCACAGGGGATGCTCCATATATCGCGGCAGCCTTCATGGTATTCTGCGCCGCTTACATGGTTGATATACTCATGAAGCCTGCAGCGTTCCACTTCCTTAAGCTGCTTTACAACATCCAGCTGGATGCCGTTTTTGTCGTAAATATAGCCGCACGAGTCACTCATCGCCACAACCGTCGCGCCAAGCGCGTTCGCTTTTTCAGCGGCATAAATCGCCACATTGCCGGAGCCCGAAACCACCACGGTTTTTCCTGCGAACGAAAGCCCTTTTTCGCGGAGCATCTCCTGCGTAAAATAGCAGACGCCATAGCCGGTGGCCTCTTTTCTGCCCAAGGAACCGCCATAGGAGAGACCTTTTCCGGTCAGCACACCGGTCACATCGTTCTTTAACCGCTTATACTGGCCGTACAGGTAACCGATCTCGCGCGCACCCACGCCGATATCGCCTGCGGGCACATCCGTATCAGGACCAATATGGCGGCCAAGTTCCGTCATGAACGATTGGCAGAACCGCATGATTTCAAAATCGCTTTTTCCTTTGGGATCAAAATCCGAGCCGCCTTTCGCCCCGCCGATTGGGAGGCCGGTCAATGCGTTTTTGAATATCTTTTCAAAGCCCAGAAATTTGAGGATAGAAGCATTGACGGAAGGATGAAACCGGAGCCCGCCCTTATAGGGGCCGATTGCGGAATTGAATTGGTAGCGGTAGCCGCGGTTGACCCGAACCTTCCCCGTATCGTCCACCCAGCTTACCCGAAACTGTATGGCACGTTCCGGTTCCACAATGCGCTCGAGTATGCCCAACTTTTCCAGTTCCGGGCGCCGTTTGACAACCGGATCAAGGGAAACAAGGACTTCTGTTGCGGCCTGTAAAAATTCGGGCTCATTTTGGTTTCGGCTTGCAAGCAGCTTGAGTGCTTTTGCAATATAGGGATCGTGTGCTTTCATATTACCTCCTTGTAATCTGACGCAAACTATCATACAGGGCATTCCCTGTCAAGAAGCGGAGTTGGGTGAAAACTACGGAAGCTGAATAGCGAAAACAACCGCCGCAGCCGCGCAGTTGCTGCATATTTATGAAGCAAACTGGCCGAAAGGGGCCTTGCCAGTAACAAGGCGCACTTATGAAATTACGAACGATGGATATATTATATATCCTCCAGCATACAAAAATCAATGGAAGAATAAGCAGGAACGGTTACAATATCCGTTCCTGCCCTCAAAACAATTGTTGCTATGGATGCAGGGAATGACAAGCAGAAATGCATGCGTATGCATCCAAATTAACTTTTAAGCGTGTCCTCCAACAGACTTCTTAGCTTTACCGGGTCGGCCTTGCCCGCGGTGGATTTCATGACATGCCCCATAATGGCCTGGGCTGCGCTTGCTTTGCCTGCATGGTAATCTGCAACCGCATTTGGGTTGGCTGCAATTGCGGCGAAAAGGTGCGCTTTTAGAACGCTCTCGTCACTGATCTGTTCAAGGCCCAGACGCTTCACAATGCCCGCGGGCGCTTCATCCGCTTCCCACATGGCGGCAAGCACCTTTTTTGCGGCGCTGCTGTTGATTTTACCTGTGCCGATCAGTTCACTTAACGCCGCCAGGTGCCCGGCGTTGATACGGATAGCGGCGTCCTCTTCCTGCCCACGCAGGCGGAAGACCTCGCTGATGAGTAAGTTTGCAAGCAACTTGGGGTAAAGGGTGCTTTTCGCTGCTTCCTCAAAATAATCGGATACCGCCTGCTCGTTTGTCAAAAGCGAGGCGTCATAGCCGGAAAGACCGTACTGCTGCATGTAGACCGCCTTGCGCTCCTCGGGCAGCAGCGGAATCTCGCGCCGCAGGCGTTCAATCTCTTCTTTGGGCAGTTCAATGGCGCAAAGATCGGGGTCGGGGAAGTACCTGTAATCGTTCGCGTCTTCCTTCCTCCGCATGGAGGAGGTCTTGCCCGTACTCTGGTCAAACCGCCGGGTCTCCTGCACGATCACTTCGCCCGCTTCAATCGTCGCAATCTGGCGCGCGCTTTCGAACTCAATCGCGCGGCGGACGGACTGGAAGGAGTTCAGGTTCTTGGTCTCCGTGCGCGTGCCGTATACATCCGAGCCTGCGGGGCGGACGGAGAGGTTCACATCGCAGCGCATGCTGCCCTCGTTCATCTTACAGTCCGATATGCCGGTGTAGAGTATAGTGGCGCGGAGCTTCTCTAAAAAGTCGATGGCCTCCTGCGCAGAGCGCATATCCGGCTCGCTGACAATTTCAATGAGCGGCACGCCGCAGCGGTTGCAGTCAAACAGTGTCCCAAGGTTCGCGTCATGCGTCAGCTTACCCGCATCCTCTTCAATGTGGATGCGCGTCAGGCGTACCTTCTTTTCGCCGTTCGGGGTTTCGATGGTCAGATGCCCACCTTCGCACAGCGGCAGGTCATACTGAGAAATCTGGTACGCCTTGGGGAGGTCGGGGTAGACGTAGTTCTTCCGGTCCAGCTTGGAATAGGGGGCGATCTTGCAGTGCGTTGCAAACCCCGCTTTTACGGCATACTCCACCACTTTGCCGTTTAATACCGGCAGCGCCCCCGGCATGCCCATGCATACGGGGCAAATCTGCGTGTTGGGCAAAGCGCCAAACGTGGTGGGGCAGGAACAGAAGATTTTGCTTTCTGTTTTTAACTCAATATGGATTTCAAGACCGATGACGATTTCATACTGCATGCCGTTCACCTCACAAATGCAGGCGCAGCCAGATGGTATGCGCCGTGTTCCCGTTCATACGCCGCGCCAAAGTTCAATAGCGTATATTCGTCAAACGCGCGGCCAATGAGCTGCATGCCCACCGGCAGGCCTTCCGTTTCCCCGCAGGGCAGGGAAAGCGCCGGAAGCCCCGCAATATTGACAGGCACCGTGCAGATATCGCCCAAATACATTTCCAAGGGGTCCGCCGTTTTTTCGCCGATGCGGTAAGCAACGGTGGGGGCGACGGGGGAGAGAATCGCATCAAACGTTTCAAATACCTTTGTATACGCCTCTGAAAGCAGCGTCCTTACCTGCAGTGCTTTTTTGTAGTACGCGTCGTAATACCCTGCGGAAAGCGCGAATGTACCCAGGAGGATGCGGCGCTTCACCTCGGGACCAAACCCTTCGCTCCGGGACTTTAAATACAGCTCCTCGAGCGTTTCGCAGCCTTCGGCGCGGTAGCCGTAGCGTACGCCGTCAAACCGGCCAAGGTTACTGGACGCCTCGGCACTTGAAATGATGTAGTAGGCGGGCAGGGCATTAGAGAGCATGGGCATGCTGACTTCTTCAACGGCAGCACCCATTTTTTCAAAGCGCTTTGCCGCTTCCAGTATGGAGGCCTTTACGCCTGCTGAGATGCCCTCGCCTAAAAACTCCTTGGGGAGCGCAAGACGCTTCCCCTTGATATCGCCGGTGAGCGCTTTTATAAAGCCCGTCTCTTTCCCGGGGACGGAGGTGCTATCCTGCTTGTCGTACCCGCAGATGGCGTCAAGCACCAACGCAGCGTCCTCCACCGTTTTTGTCAAAGGACCAATCTGGTCGAGCGAGGAAGCGAACGCAATCAACCCGTAGCGCGAAACCCGGCCATAGGTCGGCTTCATGCCCACTACACCGCAGAATGCTGCGGGTTGGCGGATGGAGCCGCCGGTATCGGAGCCTAATGCAAATGCCGCTTCGTCTGCAGCGACTGCCGCCGCCGAACCGCCGGAGCTGCCGCCCGGTACACGGGCAATATCGCGCGGATTTTTCGTGACCTTGACGGCGGAATTTTCCGTGCTCGATCCCATGGCGAACTCGTCCATATTGGCCTTGCCTAAGAACACGCAGTCCGCTTCCATCAGCTTCTGTACTGCCGTCGCGTTATAAGGCGAACGGAAATCAGAAAGCATTTTTGATGCGCATGTCGTGTGCCCCCAGGTGGTGCACATGTTGTCTTTGAGCGCAAGCGGAACGCCCGCAAGTGGAGAAAGCGCCTCGCCATCTTTGCGCTTTTTATCAACCAGATCTGCCTGCTTGAAGGCGTGTTCGGCATCGATAGAAAGGTAAGCCCCTACGCTGTCATCCGTTTGCGCAATACGGGTTATGTAACCTTCCGTTGCCTCGCGCGCGGAGATTTCTTTTGTTTGAAGCTGTTTTGCGAGCGCCGCGGCGCTCAAACGCGTTAACTCTTTCATGTTCCGTCCCCCTATTCAATGGCGCTGGGCACGCGGATATAGTCCCCATGCATGGAAGGCACGTTCGCAAGAAGCGCCTCCCGCTCGCACGGCTTTGTTTCATCCGAGCGGAATACGTTGTGGAGCGGTACCACATGCGCGGTTACGGGTACAGACCCTGTGTCCACGCCATCCAGTTGCCCCGCAAAGCCGATGATGGCGGAAAGCTCCTGCTGCATGTTTTTTTGCTCAGTCCGTGTGAGCTGCAGGGAAGCAAGCTGCGCCACCCGCCCGATGTCAAACGCTTCTGCAGCTGCCTTCTTTTTTGCCCCTGTTTCGCCAGCGGAAGCGGCTTCGGGCTTTGCGTCCCCGGTGAGAATGTGCAGTTCCTTCAACTGTGCCGCATCCACCGGATCGGGCGCGTTGGTAAGCAAGCACTTTGCATCCTTGGTCTTGGGGAAAGCGGTGACGTCACGTAAAGAGTCAGCGCCCAAGAGCAGCATCACAAGCCGGTCAAGGCCGAACGCAAACCCGCCGTGCGGCGGCGTACCATAGCGGAACGCCCGGATAAAGAAGCCGAAGCGCCGTTCCACTTCTTCGTCGGATAATCCCAGCGCTTGGAACATCAGCTTCTGCACCTCACTGTTGTGGATACGGATGCTGCCGCTGCCTAGTTCAATGCCGTTTAGCACCACGTCGTACGCTTGGGCGCGCACGCGGCCGGGATCGGAAAACAGATAGGGAAGGTCTTCTTCATACGGCATGGTAAACGGATGGTGGGTCGCCATCCAGCGGTTCTCTTCTTCGGAATATTCAAACTCCGGGAAGTCGCTTACGATTAAAAACGCGTACTGGTCTTTCGGCCTTAAGTTGAGCATATCTCCAAGCTCCAGGCGTAAGCCGCCAAGCGTTCTTCGCACGGTGGAAAGCTTATCCGCACAGAACAGGATAAAATCGCCCGGTTTGCCGTCCACGCGGTGTAAGAGTTCCTGCCAGACGTCGTCGTTGAAATACTTCGGCAATATGGAGTTGATGCTGCCGTCTTCGCGGATTAATATCCACGCCATGCCCTTTGCACCGTAGCTTTGGGCGCGGACGGTCAGTTCTTCGATTGTGGTCTTAGAAAAACTTGCGCCACCCTTGACATTGAGTACCCGGACAACCCCCTTCTTTTCCGCAACGTTTTTAAACACGGCAAAAGAGCTTTTGGAGGTAACATCCGTTACATCGATGATGGGGAGCCCAAAGCGGATATCCGGCTTATCGCTGCCATAGGTATCCATGGCCTCGTGCCAGGTCATGCGGGGAAAAGGCTGCGTGATGTCGATACCCTTAATCTCCCGCATCATGTGCTTGAAGAGCCGTTCCAAATGCTGCAGGATTTCTTCCTGTCCCACAAAGGAAAGCTCCATATCAAGTTGCGTGAATTCCGGCTGGCGGTCGGCACGCAGATCTTCATCCCGGAAGCAGCGGGCCACCTGATAGTAGCGGTCAAGACCGCCTACCATCAAAAGCTGCTTGAATATCTGCGGGCTTTGCGGCAGCGCGTAGAAGGAACCTTGGTGCACACGGCTGGGCACCAGGTAGTCCCGCGCGCCCTCGGGCGTACTTTTGGTGAGTATGGGTGTTTCCACATCCACAAAGCCGTCCGCGTCCAGATAATCCCGCGCAGCTTTGACCACCCGGTGCCGGAAGCGGAGCGCCTCCTGCATCTGCGCGCGGCGGATGTCTAAAAAACGGTATTCCATGCGCAAATCTTCGCGCACCTTTGCATTGTCCTCGAGAGAAAACGGCAGCGGGTCAGCCTCGCTGATGAGCGTTACTTGATCCACCGCAAGCTCTATCGTTCCGGTTGCAAGCTTATCGTTATACGTCTCCGCATCGCGGATGCGCAAGATGCCCTCCGCCATCAGCACGGATTCCATTTTCACGCTTTCCACGATTGCAAACTCTTCTTTGGTTAATGCATTGAGGTTGCATACCACCTGCAGCGTCCCCTTGCAATCCCGAAGATCCAGAAATATGACGCCGCCCATGTCGCGTTTGTGGAACACCCAGCCGCTTACCCTTACGCGTTCGCCGACCTGTGCTTCTGTCAAAGCCCCGCAATGTGCCGTTCGAAACATCCGTTTTCCCTCCTGACCAGATAAAAAGTATAAAAAAACAGCCTTCCATCCCGTTTGGGACGAAAGACCGTAGTCTCACGCGGTACCACCCAATGTAGCGCGAATAGCGCTCACCTCTGTCACGACGCGCTGAATTCTTCAATTTCAAAGAATAGCGGATCGTCTCCGGCTGTAACGCGCCGGGCGCGTCCGAGTCTACTACGCATATGCGGTTCGGTCGGAGGCTCCGAGCTGTTCTTCCCCTGTATGTGCCGTACCGCTCTCCCACCAATGAGCGGCTCTCTGTGCCGTTTCATACAGGCTACTCGTCTCATCATCGCCAAATCTCAGTTAACCAATAGTATGAACGCATTATACCGTCCGTTATGCGCTTTGTCAACGGTTTTGCTTATAGTATGCAAATTTGCCCTTTGGCGCGAGGATGAAAATAAAATTGTTTTTGAAAGCTGCATCACCATCCTATATAGAAGTACATATATATGTAATACGGAAAGGGAAAACCGGTACCCTCTTCCAACCGGGCACGCGGGCCGCCACCGTCCCGCACTGCCTTACAACCTTATACAGAAGCCTCCAGAGCGAAACGCTCAACAAAAAAGCCTCACACCGCCCAAGGGGACGCCCTTGGGCGATGCTGTTTTTTGTCACATAAGTGGCAGAGGCCACTTATGTGAGTTCTCCATGCAGGGCTGACGCAGCAGCCCCGCATGCAAGGAGTCCGATTTGCACATGTCGTCAAATCGGACATGTTTATATGGTCTGCACGTGATTATTTCCGTTTGCAGGTAGATCGAGCGCCCTGTATCTATGTCACATCCGCCCTAATTTAGGGGGCCGGCCTTACGCGCTTGCGTGCAACTTCCGAAACGGATATAATGATAGCTGCCGTCATGAAGGAATAAGCATGAGGAGGAGAGACTGTGGAACAGAAAAAATCGGTTTTGAGCGGTATCCAACCATCCGGCGTACTGACGTTGGGCAACTATATCGGGGCTCTCCGGAATTGGGCGAAGCTGCAGGCGGACTTTAACGCGTATTACTGCGTGGTGGATATGCATTCCATTACCGTTCGGCAGGACCCGGAGGTGCTGCGCCGCCGCTCCATTGAGACGATGGCGCTCTTAATTGCCTGCGGCGTAAAGCCGGAAACATCCACCATGTTTATTCAATCCCATGTCCCGGCGCACACACAACTGACCTGGGTGCTTTCCTGCAACACGTACATGGGGGAACTTAGCCGCATGACGCAGTTTAAGGATAAATCCGCCCGCCATGCGGATAACATCAATGCGGGGCTGTTTACCTACCCTGTGCTGATGGCCGCGGATATCTTATTGTATCAGGCCGACCTTGTGCCGGTGGGCGCCGATCAGAAGCAGCACATTGAAATCACGCGGGACATTGCCATCCGCTTTAACAACGCTTATGGCCAGACATTTGCCATCCCCGATCCGTACATCCCCGAAGTGGGTGCAAGGATCATGAGCCTGCAGGAGCCGGAAAAGAAAATGTCCAAGTCCGACGACAACCCTAACGCGTACATTGCGCTCTTGGATACGCCGGATGTGATTATGAAGAAGATGAAGCGCGCCGTGACGGACAGCGAAAACTGCATCGCGTATGACGAAGCGCGCCCGGGTGTAGCGAACCTTCTTTCTATCTACAGCACCTGCGCCGGGGAAACCATTGCAGAAGCCGTTGCCCGGTTTGAAGGCAAAGGCTATGGCACGTTGAAGGTTGCGGCGGCGGAGGCTGTTATCTCCGTGCTTGAACCCGTGCAGAAGGAATTCTTCCGCGTGCTGGAGGAAAAGGACTACCTCAATCAAACCATCCGCTACGGCGCACAAAAGGCGGGGGAGACCGCGAACAAAACCCTGCGGGATGTGTACGACAAGGTTGGCTTTAATTCGTTTGGGGTGTAAGACCTCCATCTATATACAAATAAACAAGCGTCCCCGCCGTATTGGCGG
>JAEXTB010000085.1 GCA_023453725.1 Bacillota bacterium
CTCCCCTTCCCCTGCCCGAAACTCATCCCCCGTTTCCGACCAGAGGTTAATACGTTTCCCCCTGCCCGATGCGAGCGCCGCTCCAAGCGCACTGTGGGTCCCCTTGCCGCCCGGCAGCAGAAACACCACCAGGTCTGCAGAGACTACCGCCTGCAGCTCATTGGACGAAACCTGCCGCATCCGATCCGGGCCTTCCCGGCGGATGTCTCCATGCGCCGTCCAATCGTATGCGTGCGTATGGCGGGAGAGCGCCCCGGCAGCGAGGTTCACGCGTTTTGCATTCTCCAGTCCGCTTGCAATATAGTAGTTCATTTACTCTCCAGGTCCTCTTTGCGAAGGCCGGGGCCAGGATCGCCCTGCGCCCAGTGCCTGCGGCATAGGCCGATGTATTTGTCGTTTGCGCCGAGCACCACCTGCTCGCCGACCTTGGTGATACCGCCCTTGCCATCAAGACGCGCGTTGAATGTGGCTTTCCTGCCGCACCAGCAGATTGTCTTGACCTCCTCAATGGTATCCGCCCAGGCCATCAACCATTGGCTGCCTTCAAAAAAGTTGCCCTGAAAATCCGCGCGGAGGCCATAGCAGATCACCGGAATATCATAGCCATCCACAATCTTGACAAGCAGCTCCACTTCGCTTTTGCTGAGGAACTGCGCCTCATCCACGATGATGCAGTCATATTTGTGCGCCCGCACGGCTTCCTCGTCGAGCTCATGGAACAACATGCAATCCCCGGATAATCCGCAACGGGACGCGACAAGGTGTTCCCCATCCCGCTGGTCAATGGCGGGCTTGCATAGCAGTGCCCGCTGCCCGCGTTCGCCATAATTGTGCTTTACCATCAGGGCATTCGCGCTTTTGCTGGAGCCCATTGCTCCGTACCTGTAATACAGTTTCGCCATCCCTGCGCTCCTTAGCGGCTGCCCTTATCGTAGGGCTGTCCGGATGCACGGGGCGCCTGCGAATTTTTGGAGGTAAACGCAAGCACAATGAGCGTAGCGATGTACGGGATCATTTTATAAATGTAGCTGTTGATGCCAAGATCCAGCAGCACCGGAATGCCGGAATACGAGGAAGATATGGTCTTCATCAGGCCGAAAAACAGCGCGGCGCCAAGTATGCGCAACGGTTTCCATTGCCCGAATATCAGTACCGCAATACCCAGGAAGCCATAGCCTGCCACAGTTGCGTTGAAGTTCGTGGAGGTGGGTACTACAAACACCAAACCGCCTAACCCCGCCAGCATACCGGAGATGGTAACACCGATATAGCGCATTTTATATACATTGACGCCGACGGAATCGGCAGCCTGAGGATGTTCGCCGCAGGCGCGCAGCCGCAGGCCAAAGCGCGTCTTGTACAGCAAAACCACAGCCGCGATGAGTATACCAAACCCGATATATGTGGTAATAAAGGACTGTTTAAAGAGCATGTCGCCAAGTACCGGTATCTTGCTCAGCACCGGCACTTCCGCAATACGGAATGTGTTCTTGAACGTAATCTGCTGCACGCCGTTTTCCTGAATCATGCGTGCGGCAAATACTGCGAACGCGGGTGCAAACATGTTGAGCGCCGTACCGCTGATGGTTTGATCCGCTTTCATATTGATTGCGGCGTATGCGTGGAGCAACGAGAACAGCCCGCCCGAAATCGCCGCGATGAGGATCGCGCACAAGAGTAGAATCTGCCCGTCCATCACCCCCATGTTCTGCATGAAGTTAATGAACAGAATGCTCGAAAATCCGCCCACAATCATAATGCCTTCGAGCGCGATATTGACTACGCCGCAACGTTCGCTGAACAATCCGCCCAATGCTACAATTAAGAGAGGGATGGAATATGTCATCATCTGCTGTATGAGGAAATACAGGGTATCCATTATTTTTTACCCTCCCCTTCGCTTTTTTGGGCTTTGGAGGTTGTATCGCCGGGCGTGCCCGTTTCTACGATTTGCAGCACATCCTTGGCCCCGGTAAACTTCTTGATAAATATGCGGAACACAAGCGCAAATGCGCTGAAGTAAATGATCGCCGCTGTGATGATATCGATGATCTCCACCGCGAAATCAAGCCTTTGCAGGTATTCACCACCCATTGTAATATAGGCGATGAACAATGCGGAGAATATGATGCCAAGCGGATTGTTGAGCCCGAGAAGCGCTACGGAGATACCGTTGAACCCATCGCCAAGCAGCATATCTACCACCTTATAACGGCGGCCGTTCGCGCCGGAAAGGTATACAAGGCCGCCGCCAAGACCCGACAGAGCCCCGGATATGACCATAGAGAGCACGATGTTGCGCCGTTCATTGATACCAGCGTACTTGCTTGCGTGGCGGTTATAGCCGCACGCTTTGAGTTCATAGCCGAATGTCGTCTTATTCAGTACTATATAGATGATAACCGCAACGGCGATGGCAATGAATATGCCGATGTTGACGGTAGAACCCGGAAACAGGTTTTCCAGAAAACTCTTGGGTATGACGGAAGAGGGCGCGGTATTGGCGGAAAGGTTCATTGTCGAGTCAAACAGCGGCGGCGGGGATTTGAGCGCCGGAAGCTTCATCAGGAAGTTCACCGCAAACAGCCCGATGTAGTTCATCATGATAGAGGAAATAACCTCGTTCACGTTCAAATACGCCTTAAAAAGACCGGGAATGAGCGCCCACAGGCCTCCCGCAAAAGCAGCGCCAGCCAGTGCTACGATCC
>JAEXTB010000104.1 GCA_023453725.1 Bacillota bacterium
GGCAGCGCCATTGTGGAAAAGCGGGCGGGGGACGGCATACTTCGGATGAACGAGCTTTCTTCCGGCGCATTGTTTGGGCTTGCCTCATTGTTTTCTGGCGCTGAGGCCCACACGTTTCCTACCAGCATCATTGCGCATAAGAACGTGGAGGTACTCGTTATTCCGGAAAACGCGCTGCGCGAGATGATGCGGCGGGAGTTCCGACTGACGGAAAACTATATCCGGTACCTGACTGGCCGGGTGCATTTTTTAAACGACCGCATTGAAGGGCTCATATGTCCATCGGCGGAAGAAAGGGTGCTTCTGTACCTCACGCGCCATGCGGAGGGCGGCAAACTCACGCAGGGGCTCACCTCCCTTGCGCAGTGCCTTGGCATGAGCCGCGCTTCCCTATACCGCGCTCTAAATAAACTGGAGCAGGAAGGCCGCATTCATCGGGAAAAACGCTGTATTACAGTAATCAGCATGTAGGCGTCCGGTGCGGTACTGGGCGAATAGATTGACAGAAAACTGGAGGATCAATATGCAGAAGAGCAGATTTATGAACATTGCGCTTGCCGCGTTCCTTGCGGCGATGCTTGCTACCGGGTGCGTTCCGCCCGCCCCAGCAGTATCCCCTGCGCCGGAGGCGCTCACCACGCCTGCAATCACAACCACACCTCAGCCCACGCCCACACCCGTTCCGGAAAAAGCAAAGCTCAATATCGTTGCTCTTAAGGGGCCTACCGGGATGGGTATGGTACAATTGATGCAGGCTGCTGAGCAGGGTCAGACGGCGGTGGATTATAACATGACGCTCGCCGCAACGCCGGATGAAATCAGCGGCAAGCTTGTGACCGGTGAAGTGGATATTGCGGCTGCACCCATCAACCTTGCGGGAGCGCTCTACAATAAGACGGAGGGCAAGGTCAAAATCATTGCCGTCAATACGCTGGGTGTGCTGTACGTTTTAGAAAACGGGAACAGCGTGCAGAGCATATCCGATCTTGCTAACGCAAAACTCTACGCCACCGGCCAGGGTGCAACACCGGAGTTTATTTTGAACTACCTGCTTGAGAAAAATGACGTTTTGGGCCAGGTGGAAACGGAATATATGGCAGAGCACGCGGAGCTTGCGGCACTGCTTGCTTCCGGCGAAGCAGATGTCAAGGTGGCCATGCTGCCCGAGCCGAATGTGACTGTATCCCTGATGAAGAACAAAGACCTGCGCATTGCGCTCAATCTGACGGAAGAATGGAACAAAGTCTCCGGCGGAACGCCGCTTGTACAGGGATGCATCGTCGCGCGGGCAGAGGTGTTGGAACAAAAGCCGGAGGCAGTCAAAAAGTTTTTAGAAGAATATGCGGCCTCCACAACCTTTACGAATGAAAGTATGGATGAAGCGGCGGCACTGATGGAAACGTACGGCATACTGCCGAGCGCTGCTGCGGCCAAAGCTGCCATCCCCAATTCGAATATCGTATGCATCACGGGCGATGATATGAAAGCAAGCGCAAAAGCCATGCTGCAGGTGCTTTTTGACGCCGAGCCCAAGAGCGTAGGCGGCAAACTGCCGGATGACGCGTTCTACTATGTGCCGTAAACGGACTTAGGGGCTTACGCCCCTAAGCGGAGGTATTGGAGGCAGAGCCTCCTACCAGATCAACAGGAGTACTCATGCGCATGAAGAAGCTGCTGCGCGGCGTGATGACCGCGTTGTTCTGGCTGCTGGTATGGCAGGCGATCAGCATGGCGGTGCATTCGGAGCTGCTGCTGCCCTCGCCGGTTGCGACGTTTCAAAGCCTGCTGCGGCTCGTACAGCAGGCCTCGTTTTGGCGCGCCACAGTGCTTAGCATTCTGAGGATTACGGCCGGGTATTTGCTTGCCGTGGTTGCGGGTACAGCGCTTGGGATACTCACGGCGGGATCAGGATCGCTTGATATCGTGCTCCGCCCTGTTCGGAGCGTCATGAAAGCGACTCCTGTCGCTTCGTTCGCGCTGCTGATGGTGCTGTGGCTGAGTGAGCAACTGGTGCCGGTGTTTGCGGCATTTGTGATGGTGTTGCCGCTGGTCTGGACCAATGTACAGGAAGGGATACGCGCGACGGACCAAAACCTATTGGAGATGGCGCGTCTGTTCCGGTTCGGCAAGTTCAAGACACTTCGTCTGGTTTACTTTCCGTCCGTGCTGCCTGGCTTGCTTGCGGCGTGCGCCACAGGGCTTGGGTTTGCCTGGAAGGCTGGGGTGGCCGCGGAGGTGATTGCGCGCACGGCGAACTCCATAGGGAAATACCTCGTGGAAAGTAAAAGCTATCTTGAGATTGCGGATATGTTTGCATGGACTGCGGTGGTTGTAGCGTTCTCGGTACTGTTTGAACGGCTTTTGCTGGGTTTCTTCCGGCGCTTGGAGAGTAAGCGGAGGGAGGGAAAGGCGGCATGAGCATACGGCTGATTGAGGTAAGCGCGGGGTATTCTGCGCATCCGGTGCTAGACAGGCTGCTGTTGACGTTGCCTGAGCGCGGCGCGATACAGCTGACAGGGCCTTCCGGCTGCGGCAAGACGACGCTGCTGCGCGTGCTGGCGGGACTGCATACGCCAACTTCCGGATGGATAGAAGGGCTCGATGGTTTACGGGTGAGCATGGTGTTTCAGGAAGACCGGCTGCTGCCCTGGTGCACGGCACTTGAAAACGTACTCTGCGTGCTCAAAAACGGGGAAGAGAGCGAGAAACTCGCCTTAACTTGGCTTTCCCGCATGGAGCTTGCGGATGCCGCACATAAGTATCCGGATGAACTTTCCGGCGGTATGCAGCGGCGGCTTGCGCTTGCAAGGGCTTTGGCGTATGGCGGGGACTTGTTGTTATTGGACGAACCTTTCAACGGGCTTGATAAAGAATTGCGCGTCCGTATTGCCACGCACATCAAAAAAGCCGCGCCACTGATCGTGCTTGTCTCACACGAAGAAGATGACGCGGACTTGCTTGACGCGGTGCCTGTTGCACTTTGCGATCTGATGTCTACTTAAATGTTATTTCGCCTCTTTGGAAATCCCCAGCATGCGGCAGTAGGCTTCAAGGCCGTATAGAAGCGCTTCTTCGTTAAAATTGAAGTGCGGGCTGTGCAGCGGCGGGAAGCCGCTGTATTCTGCAATCCCCACAAAGAAGAACAACCCGGGGATTTCCTGCTGGTAAAAGGAGAAATCCTCGCCGATCATCAAGTGCTGCATGGGCTGCACATCGTCTTTCATGAGGAGCTGGAACTCCTCCGTCATATCAAGCGGGTTCTCTACGCTGTAATAAAGCTGTACTTCTTTAAATTCTGTGGTAATACCGGTGGCGACTTCAAAACCGGCAAGTATTTTTCCTATGCGCTCCATCACCTGCTCGCGCATCTCACTGGAGAATGTGCGCAAAGTGCCGGACATCACGACTTTATCGCAGATGATGTTTCGGGCCTCTCCGCCGTGGATCTTGCCAATTGTTAGAACAATGGGCTCATCTGGGCTTGTGGAGCGGGAGACTACCGTTTGCAGCATGGTAATGAGCTCCGCCGCAGCCACAACCGCGTCAATCCCTTTATCCGGGCTTGCGCCATGGGCGCTTTTGCCGTGCACCGTCAGATCAAACCCGCAGGATTGCGCCATAAACGTGCCGCGCCGTACCCCAAGCTGGCCGATGCGAAGCTCCGGGAACACGTGCAGCGCATAAATGCGGTCCACCCTGGGCTCGTGGAGCGCCCCGTCTTCAATCATCTTTCGCGCGCCGCCGCCGCCTTCCTCACCGGGCTGAAACAATAGCACCACGTTGACGGATAACCGGCTGCGGTGGGTGGATACAAGCTTTGCAAGCAGCAGCGCCACTGTCACATGTCCGTCATGCCCGCAGGCGTGCATTTTTCCCGGGTGTTCAGAGGCATAGGGCAAATTTGTCCATTCTTCAATGGGCAGCGCATCCATATCTGCGCGGAAGGCAATGGTCTGTGTGGCGTTCTTTGCGTAGAACACCGCTTTGACGCCGGTGCCCGCAAGCTTTATGAGCACATCAGGCTTAAGTGCTTCCAAATAGGCGTGCACATACGCCTGTGTCTGATATTCTTCAAATGCGGTCTCGGGTATGCGGTGCAGGTCACGCCGAACCTTGGCGCATTCCTCCCGCATGGACAAAACCACTTTGCTTAGTTGCATGATCTTTCCCCAAACGCTTTCTCTTTGCAAGAATGCGACGCTTTTTTCGCACTTCTTATAGTATAGCGGTATTTGGCGAAAAGCGTCAATGCTACACTACAATTTATGCCGTAACCGCGTAGGGACGTGACTGCGCCTAGATTTACTGCAGGAAAGGGAATAACTCCCTGCAAAACGGTGGCGCAGCATTTGATGCTTGCGCTTGCAGAGGCGTTGCGGCTGGGGTATCATGGTAAGAAAATTCGTGAAGGAAAAGCAAGGAGTTCCTATGAACGAGGAAGCAGTTGTGTTTGCGGCGCTCAACGCGCTTGGGATCGATTATCAAGTGGTCGAGCATCCTGCAATATTTACCATAGAGGAGATGGAGCAGGCGCATGTGGATGATGGAGAGGAGATACCCAAGAACCTGTTCTTAAAGGATGAAAAAGGAAAGCGCCATTTTGTAGTGGCGCTTAAAAAGCATAAGACTGCGGACTTGAAAGTTTTGCGGGAAAAGCTTCAGTCAAGGCCGCTCTCCTTTGCCTCCGAAGAACGGCTTCTGCAGTACATGGGCCTTAAAAAAGGCGCCGTTACGGTGTTTGGCGTACTCAATGATGAAAAAAGAGCGGTAGAAGTGGTGATCGACGCCGAGCTTCGCGGCGGCAGGCGCGTCGGTTTTCACGCAAACAGAAACACATGCACGGTGTTTCTTGGGATGGAGGATGTGGAAAAAGTACTCCGCGCCCACGGGAATACGGTGACGTATATTGATCTCTAAATATTAATCGGGCATATCCTCAATTGTATGGTAGAAGTACCATTCCTGAACGCTTTCCTCCAGACGTACCGCCTGAAATCCGTGCGCTCTAAGGAGTTCCACGGCTTCGACCGAAAGCATACAGTACCGGCCGCGGCAATAGGCAACAATCTCCTGGTCCTGGGGCAGTTGGGACAGGTACTTTTCCAATTCGCCGATCGGCACGGAATTAGCGCCGGGGATATGCAGCAGATCATATTCGTCCTTGGGCCTGACGTCAATGAGGGTTACACTGCCGTTCTTCATCCGCTCAAGCAGTTCGTCCATTTTGATTTTTTCCATATGATCTTTGCCGGTATACATTTCATTCCGGATTCGCTGAATTTCCGCAATGCGTGCGTCCGCCAGAAGCTGCAGCGATAATATAAAGTTGATCACGGTCTTGTCCGCAAGCTGATAGTAGGAATAAAGCCCCTGCTTCTGGAATGCCACCAGACGCGCTTCGAGCAGTACCTGAAGATGCTGGGACGTATTTGCAACGCTCATCTGGGTTTCCCGGGCGAGTGCCTCCACAGGCTTTATGCCTTGCGCCAAAATATCAAGTATTTCAAGCCTCTTGGGGCTGGAAATGGCCTTGCCGATCTTGGCAAGCTGCGCATACGTATTGTCTTTAAAAACGCGCGACTGTTGCTCCATCGTACTCCACCCTATATTCAAGCATTCTATTGACTAATTTATTATGCGTGCTATAGTAAAAAGCAAGCTGTGAAACAATCATTGGGTCAACATATGACATATTTGGATTATAACGCAACTGCGCCCATAGATAAACAGGCAGCCTATGAATTACTGCCTCATCTATTTTGAAAGGGAAATTTTATGTATCAATATCAGACCGAGGGCGTATGCGCCAGCAGCATTTGTTTTGAGGTAAAAGACGGACATGTATCCGATGTGCGCTTTGACGGCGGCTGTGACGGAAATTTACAGGCCCTATGCAAGCTTGTGGAAGGGCGGCCTGTAAATGAAGTGATAGAAAAACTGCGGGGGATTGAATGCCAAAATGGCACCTCCTGCCCCGATCAATTGGCGGCTGCGCTTTGTGAGGCTATGAACAGCAAATGAAGTCCGGTATATATGCCTGAATGCGGAGGGATATATGAAAGTTGGTATCATCAGGTGCATGCAGACGGAGGATTACTGTCCCGGAACCACGGATTTTATAGCAATACGGGAGAAATCCTGCGCATTTGAAGGAATTGAGGAAGACATTACTGTCATAGGCTTTGTTACCTGCGGCGGATGTCCGGGGAAAAAGGCTGTATTTAGAAGCCGGGAACTGATCAGGCGGGGTGCGGATACCATTGCGTTTGCATCCTGTATAGAGCGCGGCAACCCGATCGGCTTTCCATGCCCTTTTGCAAAGAAGATGCGGGAGAGCGTTGCCAAAGACGCCGGAGAAACAATCAGGATTATGGATTACACGCATTGACCATGCGTTCAGAACTTCAATATTCTTTCAAATAAATAACCGCCAAGAACGCTTGTGTCCTTGACGGTATTTTTTATCAATCAAACATCTAGTTTGCCGCGTTACTTTCCTGCGCCATGGCGCAATCGATGGCGAGCACAACCGCAAGGGCATAGATTTCATGCTGCGGGGTGGGGATGTCAAGCGCGTAACTGTCTCCCCACGTGAACCATTCCTTTTGAATGGAAACCACAGGACTTCCCGATTCTGCGATTTCATAGCGGTGCGCCCAGAAGTCACCTTCTACCTGCCAGTTTAATCCTTCAATTGTGTAACGGGGACGCAGGAACGTAAATTCCTTCTTGATCTGGGCGATATGGAGGCCATTTGCAAACACATCATACCGCGGCAGGAAACTCCATATTTTCTGCTGGATAAACGCCGCTTCATTGCCGGAAGCGTCCATTACGTGCAGCTTCTTACCCCAGGAAAACAGTTCCCCCTCCACAAAATACCGGTCAACTCCGCTTTCATCCTTTACGGTAAACCGGTCGCGCCAGGAAAACACCTTTTGCTTGATATATAGCTTCATACAGTTCCCCCCAATCATTTCCTCCTACAGTATGGCATGTCAATTGCGTTTGCGCAACATCGTATCGGGAACAGCAAATTTGCTATAAGTATGCCGGATGCTTCGTTTACTCAACGCTTTTTAACGCCTCCACCATGTTGATGCGGTCTAGCATACGGTTTGTGATCCAGCTTACGACGATGGCAAAGCAGAACGTAATCACCGCAGAAAACAGATAGCTCACAGGCTCCAGGTGCACCGCGAAATGGATGGACGGCATATTGAGCGCGGTGGTGAGAAATCCGCTTAATACCCGGCCAACCGGCAAACCAACGAGGACGCCCGTCCCGGTTAAAATCAGCGTTTCCTTATTGACATATTGGTGCACTTCCTTGTCATAGAAGCCCAGCACTTTGATCGTAGCAAGCTCGCGGACCCGTTCGGAAATATTTGTGTTTGATAACGTAAAGAGCACCACAAATGCGAGTCCCCCTGCCATAGCAATGATCAGCAGCATCACTGCGTTCATCAGATCAAAGCCAAAATCCTCATTCAAAGCGGCTGTGCTTAGAGCGGTAAGCACGGAATCATTATTAAGCAGCGTTTTCGCATATCCGGCCTGATCGGTACAGGTATCCGACAGATGGGCAAGTATACCGTTAGGCGTATATTCGCCGAACAGCGATTCATACAGGCTTTGTGTCATATACACGTTATTGCCCAGGTAATTCTGTACGACATCGGATACAATCGCTTCGCGCTGTACAAGCTCCATGTCCTGCACAAAGACGGTGTCGCCCGGCTTGACCTCAAGAATTCGCGCCGCATTCTGTGTGATCAGAATACCGCCATCATTGGGACTTATCAGCGCGCCACTCAGATTTTTCGTGCGGACATAATCCGTTATCTCAGCGCCGTCCGGAATAACCATCAGCTGCACCTTTTCCGTTGCTCCGTCGGCATTCTGAAGCTTCACGCTTTCAATGCGCAAGTTGAGAATGTCCGCAACATTGCCGTCAGAGGACAGCTGACGAACCATACCGTCGGTATCATCCTCTTCAAATACCGCCATCAGATCATATCGATAGATGTTCCCATACTGTTTGGGCGCAAGGTCTGCAATGGAGTCCTTAATCGCAAAGCCGCACAGAATAAGAGCCGTGCATCCCATGATGCCTCCGACAGTCATAAACAGGCGTTTTTTATACCGAAACAGGTTGCGGACGGTAACCTTATTCAGGAATTTGAGATGCGTCCAGATTGCAGGGATACGTTCGAGAAATACGCGCGATCCTGCGCGGGGCGCTTTGGGGCGCATAAGGGGTGCGGGCATTTGCTTTAGCTCACTGCGGCAGGTGAGAGCGGTTGCTGCCACTATTCCCGCCATGAACAGCAGTATGCCGCCTACGCCATACAGAATGTCAAAACGCAGGTAGTATTGGGGAAGGGTGTAAAGTTCCTCCAGCACAACCGCTATGAATTTGGGCATGAAAATGAAGCCCAGTATATCGCCCAGTATGCCGCCAAACAAGCAGGCCATAACGGCAAACAGGATGTATTTTTGGTAGATGGCGGCATTGTCAAAACCCAGTGCCTTGTAGGTTCCGATCAATCCGCGCTCTTCCTCCACCATGCGCGTCATCGTGGTTAGGCTTACGAGCACGGCGACAAGCAAAAATATAATGGGGAATATCCTGCCTACGGCTTCAATGGAAGATAAATCACTGTTCAGGCTGGAGTAACTGTCCAAAGATGTGCGGTTCTGCACATACCATTGCGTCATATCGATATCGTTAAGCTCAGCGTACGCATCCGCCAGTTTTTGGGCGGCGTCTTGTTTTTTCTAAGCGTATTAAATCTCTTATTCAATAAAATC
>JAEXTB010000054.1 GCA_023453725.1 Bacillota bacterium
GGGCGGCCAGACGATGAACCCCAGCATTGAGGACATCAAAAAGACCATATTCAAGGTTAACGCAAGGAACGTATTTGTGCTGCCCAACAACAGCAACATCATACTCGCGGCGCAGCAGGCAGCGGAGCTTTCCGAATGTAAGGTTGTCGTCATCCCCAGCAAGTCCATTCCGCAGGGCGTCTCTGCGGCCATGGCGTTCCATCCCGACCTTCCTGTGGAAGAGAACACAAAGCGCATGGAAGAAGCGATTACAAAGGTAATTTCCGGCGCTGTGACGTATGCCGTACGGGATACCTCGTTTAACGGCACCGAGATCCATAAGGACGATATGATCGGCATGATGGATGGCGCGATCGTAGCGGTGGATGAGAGCATTCAGAACGTCTCTTTAAAACTGCTGCGTGAAATGCTCCAGAAAAACGGCCAGCCAGACTGCATCGTCACCATATTCTATGGCGAAAGCATGCAGGAAGCAACGGCGATGGAGCTGGTGAATACCCTGCAGCCGGATTATCCGGATGTTGAGTTTATTGTGGAAAACGGCGGACAGCCGATCTATTACTATTATTTTAGTGTGGAATAATTTTTGCTATTTTTTCAGGCTGCCCGTTTTTGCATGTTCTGCATACGGGCAGCCGTCTTTCGTTTTATACTAATTTTCGGATAGTTGGATTACGGAGGAAACATGCTCACCACACCCGTTTCCGCGCTCAAGGGAATAGGCGCCGCGCGCGCGGCCGCCTTACACAAGCTTTCGGTGCATACCGTGGAGGAGCTGTTGTATTTCCTGCCGCGTGAGTACCGGGATTTTTCAGAGCTCAAAACGGTCGGCAGCCTTGTGCACGGAGAGTTTGCGGCAGTACGGCTGCAGGTGGTGCAGGAGCCGCAGATGCTTCGCCCTTCGGGCGGGATGCAGCTTGTTGTCGTGCGCGCTCAGGATGAAACGGGGAATATGCAAGCGGTGTGGTTCAATCAGCCGTATCGGAAAAACGCCGTCCACGCGGGACAGACCAAGGTATTTTGCGGGCGGGTGGATACCTCGCGCGGGATAAAGCTTGTGAACCCTTCCATAACGGACGACCCGCCGGGAATTCTCGCAATCTATCCGCTTGTTCAGGGACTTTCTCAGCATCAGGTCCGGGATGCTGTAGGCCGGGCGCTTTCGCTTGCGTTCGATCAATTGAAAGAAACGCTTCCGGAAAGCCTGCTAACTCAGTTTGGCTTGTGCGGGATACGCGAAGCGCTGTTGAACGTGCATTTCCCCAAGGATCAGGCGGCGTTATCCGCAGCGCGGCGCAGGCTTTCGTTTGAGGATATGCTGTTTTATTTGATGGCGATTGCGCTTCTGAAACAAGCGCGTGAGAAAAAGGATGGCATCGCCTATCGGACGGATGGGGTTCGCGACGCGTTTGTAAGCACCCTCCCATATACGCCTACCGGTGCGCAGCAGCGCGTCATGAGGGAAATTGAAGCAGGCATGCAAAACTCGCGGCCCATGAACCGCCTCATACAGGGCGACGTTGGCTCGGGTAAGACAATATTGGCACTTTTCGCCATACGCGTAGCGGCGGAAAACGGATATCAGAGCGCCATGATGGCGCCTACAGAAATATTGGCGCAGCAGCATTACAGCCAGCTTTCGTCACAGCACCCGGATACCGTATGCCTGTTGTGCGGCGGCATGAAAAAGAAAGAGCGGGACGAAGCCTACCGAAAAATCGAAAACGGGGAAATCAAAGTGGTGGTGGGCACGCATGCGCTGCTGCAGGCCGGGCTTGTATTCCACCGCCTTGGCCTTGTGGTAACGGATGAACAGCACCGCTTTGGTGTAAAGCAAAGAGCGCAGCTCGTTAACAAAAGCGAAAAAACGCCGGATGTGCTCATTATGAGCGCCACGCCGATCCCACGCACGCTTGCAATGCTTCTTTATGGAGACTTGGAGCTTTCGGTGCTTGACGAACTGCCGCCGGGCCGTAAGCCGGTTTTAACCCGCCTGGTGCCCGAGGATAAGCGGGAGGACATGTACCGGTTCATTGAGCGCCAGGTTATGGAAGGCAGG
The DNA here is from genome assembly GCA_023453725.1 of Bacillota bacterium. GTDB lineage: Bacteria > Bacillota > Clostridia > Christensenellales > CAG-138 > JAEYLA01. The sequence goes on from JAEXTB010000054.1 coordinate 2,060, forward strand.
CAGGCGTACGTCGTGTGCCCGCTGGTGGAAGCTTCCGAGCAGATGGAAGCAAAAAGCGCGCAGGACGTCTATTCAGAGCTTTGCGCCCTGCTTCCAAATCTCCGCATTGCGCTGCTGCACGGGCGCATGGCCGCCGCTAAAAAGGAGGAAGCGATTGCACTCTTCCGGGAGGGCCGCACGGATGTGCTGGTTTCCACAACTGTGGTGGAAGTTGGCGTGGACGTGCCCAATGCCGCCATTATGGCCATTGAAAGCGCGGAGCGGTTCGGATTGGCGCAGCTTCACCAGTTGCGCGGGCGTGTGGGCCGCGGGCCGAAGCAATCGTTTTGCTTTTTGTTGTTCGGCTCAGAAAGCGAATTTGCAAAAACGCGTTTGGAGACCATGGTCAAAACAAACGACGGCTTTGTAATTGCCCAGCGGGATCTTGAACTCCGCGGTCCCGGCGAATTCTTTGGCACCCGGCAGCATGGCGCGGACGAATTGAGCGCAGCGAAAATTGCCGCCAACATGGATGTGTTATTGGAAGCGCAGCGCGCCGCGGAGACGCTTGTCGGCATAGGGGAGACGGCGGAAACATTGCCCGTGTTTTTGCGGGCGCGTACGCTGTATGAGACGCGCATGCGCGAAATCGCAAACAATTGACGGATTAAACATGAAGAAATAAAATACAAAATTCACAACAAAAACACATGCGTTTCAATGTGAAAAGACGCATGTGTTTTATCATTTTGCGCAAAATAGTACCGAACAAAGACGAAAATTCGTTTGTGAGGCGTATGCAGGGGCATACGCGGAAAAAACATCCCACGGCGATTACAAATAAGTTCCAGTCATAGAAACCATACGCCGGGGACATGTTAAATACACAACCTGATGAAAGGAGGAAAAGCAATGGCCAGAAACAGGGTAGTGGTTCCCGAAGCAAAGGAAGCGCTCAACAAGTTTAAGACGGAAGTCGCTTCTTCCCTCAACGTCAACCTGAAGCAGGGTTATAACGGTGACCTGACCTCCCGCGAGGCAGGCTCTATCGGCGGTGAAATGGTAAAACGCATGATCGCGTACGCCGAACAGAATATGCCTAAGTAACGTTCCATAAAGGTAGGCGCGGGCCGCTTATTATGAGCGGCCATACCTTAACCGGTTGTCTCAGAGGCTGTAAACAGTCACTGTTGCAAACTAATAAAGAAGAAAGGAGAAACAATAATGGCAAGCAACTCTTCGAATCAGCTGCAGATCCCTGAAGCCAAGGCGAAGCTGAATTCATTTAAGACCGAAGTGGCGTCCTCCCTCAACGTTCAGTTGAAACAGGGCTACAACGGCGACCTGACCTCCCGCGAAGCGGGCTCCATCGGCGGCGAAATGGTAAAGCGCATGATCGCTTATGCCGAGCAGAATATGCCGAAGTAACAAGTAACCGGTTGTCTCAGGGGCTGTAATCTTACGGTCACTGTTGCAATAATAACGAAGAAAGGAGAAAACAATAATGGCAAGCAACTCTTCGAATCAACTGCAGATTCCCGAGGCCAAGGCCAAGCTGAATGCATTCAAGACCGAAGTGGCGTCCTCGCTTAACGTTCAGTTAAAGCAGGGCTACAATGGCGACTTGACATCCCGTGAAGCCGGCTCCATCGGTGGCGAAATGGTAAAACGCATGATTGCCTATGCCGAGCAGAATATGCCTGGCAGTATTGGCAGCACCAGCAGCCAGCGCTAAGCGCTTGCTCAAGCTGTAACGATAAAAGCCGCGGCACTAGCCGCGGCTTGCTAATTTTTTTATTTTTAAATCCCGGAAGCAGCTATTTCTCTTCGTTTATTGTGTTCGGGGATACCGATGCTGTTCATGATTATAAATTGAGGGTTGACGCAGGCGGTTTAGCGTGGTATCCTATTAATTGCCGCTAAGAAGCGGCGCGTCGCGGGGTGGAGCAGTCTGGTAGCTCATCGGGCTCATAACCCGAAGGTCGTGAGGTTCAAATCCCACCCCCGCAACCAATTGATGCGCATACCGTAAGGTGTGCGCATCTGTATGGCGGCGTAGCTCAGTTGGCCAGAGCATTCGGTTCATACCCGGAGTGTCATCCGTTCAAATCGGATCGCCGCTACCAAAGACAAGCCCATAATCGCTAAGATTATGGGCTTGTTATTTTATATAATTGAATTAAAACATAGGCCTCAATATGGTTATTTCTTTTTATACTGAAAATAAAGCCAGACTCCGCCCACAATTGCGAACAGGTACGACCAAACGCCATCTACGCCAGCAAATATTCCAATGAGACCACCTATCAACATCAACCATGGAATCCACTTTAAGCGTACAATAAACATACCTATCCTGCAATATATAATTATGGAGTATTATAGCTGTCACTAGATATGATTTACAATGAGGGCAAAATAATATTTCCGTTTTTTACCTTAGACGGTTTGTTCGTGATTTGATTCCGGGCTTATTACCCTTCGGATTTCGTATGTGGCCTGCAGCAATTGATACTCAGCTGATGTAAACACGTCAACTGTCCAGAGGCTTACGCCATCAAGGCTGTACGTGCTTACGAGCTTTAAATAATATTCAAAGCCGCTCCCATCCTCAATCCAAACGATGTGGCCATCGCCCAAATGGTCAATATAGCTAAAATAAGATCCTTTGTTTGTTGCATCAAACTGCATAATGCCGCCCGTGCTTTTATAAAGGGCGATTGCGAGGTCTTTTGAAAGAATTTGGCCAGGCACCCCCAGATTCTTAGGCAGCATCCAGTCATAACTGCTGTTTGGCACGCCTAAAAGTATTTTTGAACTCGGAACACTGCTTACCGCAAAATCAAGTGCCCGCTGTACTTGATCGAGAGGGGGCATAACCATTGTCTGGCCCAAAGTATAGGATAACTCGTTTGACATAATAATAAAGCGGTCAATTCCGCGAAACAAATCGGCGCGGTCGATCTCTTGAAGTTCCTCGCTTTGCTCCGTTAAAACACTCATTCTCATGGAAAGCTGTACCAGATACCCGAGCGGTCGCAATGTTTCCGCCGCTAAGCGCAGAAAAATGGAATATTTATAAATATCATCTGGATATAGATATTCAAAATTGAAATTCAGCCCATAGTAGTTCTTGGAATTTAATACGCTTACCATGTTTGTAATCAGAGCAAGCTGAGATTGGTAGTTTGACAGCATTGCGTGGGCCAGATCTGCGGAATAGCTCCCATTTGCATTGGTATTTGAGATGACCATAATAGGGGCTACGCCGGCTTTGCGCGCTAATTGAATGTAGGGCATATCATCAATGCCGATGAGCGTGCCGTCAGGATTGAATTGATAGCTGAGAATACTCAAATAAGTCAGATACGGAAATCTGCTCACGAGTGTTTGATGATCGACATTCAGAAAGGTATAACCGTTTACGCTGATCGTTTGTTTGCTTGGTACAATATAAGGGACGAGAATTACTTGCCCTGGAACAATGACGTCCGGATTTATTATACCTGGATTTGCTGCGAGCAGCTCCTTGGTTTCAATATTAAATTTGCGTGTGATGGAATAAAAGGTATCTCCGAAATTCACAATATATTCTATCACGAGTTTCACATCCTAATAGTATTGTAAGGTTTGTAAAGCATATGACTACGAATACCAAACATGCGGGAAATATTAGAAATAGAAATGGCAGGGGTCGTCTGTATTATAAAAAAAGCCGGACAAATC
>JAEXTB010000301.1 GCA_023453725.1 Bacillota bacterium
TGACTACATATTTGGGCATCTATAGGACGGAACTGCAAAAAGCATTGGGCGGTTTTGACGAAGCATTTAACCCCGGCTGCTTTGATGATGACGCCATGTGCTTTAATATCCGAAGGATGGGGTACAAGGTGATCCTCGCCAGGGATACGTTTGTGCATCATTTTGGGGCCAAGACATTTAACGAGGAATACGTAAAGGACAAATCCCTTGCCTACAGAAACAAAATGTTGTTTCTAAGGAAATTCGGCGTGGATCCGTATGTTGCGGGTCTATTGGATGGAAACGTATTGGACCTGTTTTCCTATTCAGGCGAAAGCGACAAAAACATACTCGCCATCGGTTCTTCCTATGGCGGCACGGCGCTGCAGGTGAAAAATATATGCCGGTACTATGGCGGGGAGCGCATCGCGCTCTACTATGCGTCCGAACATCCGGGCAATATGATGGAGCTTAATACCATATGCGACGGTTGCGCGGTAACACCCATAGCGGAATTGGAGCAAACCCTGGGGCAAAGGAACTATGCGTATATCCTGCTTGAAAGCGCAACGCATCTGCTCAAAGACTATAAGAGGGCAATAACGTCACTCTATTCTCTGCTTGCCCCTGGCGGGCAGCTTCTTTGCACCGCGGCAAACGGTGAGGTTTTCCGCGAGCTGACCACGCTGCTTATGGATTTGGGCGCAGAACTGAAAAAGCACGCAAACGGATATTACCTGCTCTTTGTCCGGCCAAAATAACCGAAAGTTCCGGTATCTTGGGGTATGACGCTCTGTTGCCGGCCTTGCCGGGAAACGGGGCTTTTTGTTGCTGTTCTAGCCGGGTTTTATCATATATACAAAGCAATTGCAGATCATATAGTTTAACGCGGGCTTCCATGGCGGCATATAGTGGAATAGGTGCGCTGTAAAAATTTGCTTACGGCACTGTCACCGTGCATACATGGAAAGCAGGTATTACTGCATGAAAACAGTTATTCTTTGCGGCGGCAGGGGTACGCGCATGCGGGAGGAAACCGAATACCGCCCCAAACCGCTTGTTTTGATCGGCGAGCGGCCGATCCTCTGGCATATCATGAAGATTTACTCCCATTACGGGCACAAGGACTTTATCCTCTGTGCGGGCTATAAAGGGGATATGATCAAACGCTACTTTATGGAGATGTGCTGGCGGAACAATGACTTTACCGCCATCACCGGACCCAACCCCACCATAGAATACCATACGCAAAGCAGCGAAAACTGGCGCGTCACAATTGTGGATACAGGGCTTGAGTCCCAGACAGGGCGCAGGCTCAAGCAGGTGGAGTGCTACATTGAGGACGATACGTTCATGCTTACCTATGGGGACGGGCTGAGCGACGTAAATATGCCTGCCCTCATCGAAAACCACGAAAAATCCAGACGCATTGCGACCATTACGGGCGTTAACCCTATTTCACCCTTTGGCGTATTGCAGATGGAAGGCGATCTCGTGACCAAATTCAAGGAAAAACCGCTGCTGGAGGATACCATCAACGGCGGCTTCATGGTGCTCAATAAGCGCGTGTTCGATTTTATCCCAGATAAAAACTGTCCGATCGAAGAAGAACCGCTCCACAACCTGGCGCTTGCGGGGGAAATCAGCGTATACAGGCACAGCGGCTTCTGGGCGGCAATCGACACCGGCAAGGACATTGAAAAAATGAACGGACTTTGGAATACGGGGGAAGCGCCGTGGAAGCTTTGGGAATAGAGTATAGGAACATGTTCGGCGGCGCGTACTTCAAAAAGCGCGTTCTCGTTACCGGGCATACGGGGTTTAAGGGCGCGTGGCTCACGCTTTGGCTGGCCCTGATGGGGGCGGAGGTCATGGGTTACGCGCTTGATCCCCCGTATGAAAACGGTCTGTTTGATGCGTGCCATGTCGCGGATGGAGTTGTTGACATCCGCAGCGATATCCGCAATCAAAGAGCACTGCATGAGGCGTTTTCCTTTTTTCAGCCGGAAGTTGTGTTTCACCTTGCGGCGCAGCCGATTGTGCGGCTTTCCTATAGCGCCCCTGCGGAAACCATGGAGACCAATATCATGGGCACGGTCAATGTGCTTGAAACTATCCGGCTGTTTGAAAGCGTGCGGGCTGGGGTGATCGTTACCTCCGATAAGTGCTATGAAAACCGCGAACAACTCTGGGGCTACCGTGAATGCGACGCCATGGGGGGCTTTGACCCATACAGCGCGTCCAAGGGCTGCGCGGAGCTTGCGGCTTCCGCGTATGAACGCTCTTTCTTTGAGAGACAGGGAAAGGGTGTGGCGACGGTGCGCGCAGGCAATGTCATCGGCGGCGGAGACTGGGCGCATGACCGCATCGTGCCGGATTGCATCCGTGCGTTGAAAACGGGAAAACCCATCGGGGTCAGAAACCCACGCGCCGTGCGGCCGTGGCAGTTTGTACTGGAGCCCCTTTATGGGTATTTGCTGCTTGGGCAAAAGCTGCTTGAGCGGCCCCAGGCATATATGGGCGCCTGGAATTTCGGTCCGGATTACAGGACGGTGGTACCGGTTGGCAGCCTTGTGGAAACGCTTGTCGGCATATGGGGAAGCGGGGCATGGGAGGATCTTTCCACCCCCGGCGCGGTCCATGAAGCAACTCAGCTCAATTTAGACTGCACAAAGGCCAAGGCGCAGCTTGGCTGGTGGCCCCGTCTTTCACTCCGAGAAGCGCTTACAGAAACGGCGGCGTGGTACCGGGCAGATCCCAAGGAGGAGACTCGCGCGCTCTGTGTTGATCAGATCGGGCGCTATTATGCCCGCGCAGCAAGAGCAGGTTTTGATCATGAGGAACAGCAATGAAACTGTCGGACTATATCGCGCAATTTTTAATCAAACTGGGATGCACGCATGTATTCGGATACCAGGGGGGCGCCGTGACGCATCTTATCGATTCGCTGTATGCGGCGGACGGTATCCGGTTTATCGGCTGCGGACATGAGCAGGCGGCGGCGTTTGCCGCCGAAGGATATGCACGCGCAACGGGCCGGTGCGGTGTCGCCATCGCTACCAGCGGGCCGGGGGCGACCAACCTCATTACAGGCATCGGCAGTGCGTATTTTGATTCCATTCCTTGCGTCTATCTGACGGGGCAGGTCAATACGTACGAATATAAGGGCGCGCTTCCGGTCCGCCAGCTCGGCTTTCAGGAGACGGATATCGTCAGTGTTGTATCGCCCATTGTCAAATATGCCATCCGCATCACCGACCCCAACAGCATCCGCTATGAGCTCGAGCGCGCGTTTTTCACCGCCCAGGCCGGGAGAAAAGGGCCGGTGCTTCTCGATATCCCCATGGATGTCCAACGGGCGCAGGTAGAAGAAGAAACGCTTTCAGGTTACGAACCAGAACCGGATGCGCGTCCGGCCATCGACATGGCGGAGGTAATAGGAGCACTCAATAATAGCCATCGCCCGGTGTTGCTTGCGGGCGGAGGCGTGCGCCTTTCCGGCGGAGTAGAAGCACTGAACGCGCTCGCGCAGTTGATTCATATTCCCGTCGTGACCTCTCTGATGGGGCGGGATGCTGTGGACAATGCGCGCCCTGAATTCTGCGGTATGCTCGGCTCTTATGGCAATCGGTACGCGAACCTGACGGTTGCCAACAGTGACCTTGTGCTTGCAATCGGCACAAGGCTGGATACCAGGCAGACCGGCACGCTGCCGCAGAGCTTCGCGCGCGAAGCGAAGCTGATCCGCGTAGACATAGACCCAAACGAACTTCGGCATACCATCAAGCCGGATGAAATCAGCATACAAGCCGACGCAAAGACATTTCTGGAGCAACTGCAAAACGAAACCCATCGCGTCCACACGGACTGGAGCGCATGGCATGCGGCCATTGCCGGGTATAAGGTTCGCTACCCTTCGTATATGAAGCGGGAGTTTTCCGACCCGAACTATCTTGTTTCGGCGTTGGGTGCGTTCATGGACGGGGAGGAGATTATTTGCCTGGACGTAGGGCAGAACCAGATGTGGGGAGCGCAATCGCTTCTGTTAAACGCCCGCCAGCGGCTTTTGACTTCCGGCGGCATGGGAGCCATGGGCTTTTCGCTGCCCGCCGCCATCGGCGCACAGTATGCTGCCCCGGAAAAGAAAGTGATCGCTTTTGTGGGGGACGGCGGCATGCAGATCAACATACAGGAGCTTGCCCTATTAAAACGGGAGCATCTTCCGGTCAAGGTGATTGTGCTCAACAACCGGAGTCTCGGCATGATCCGGCATTTTCAGGAAATGTACTTTTCCTCCCGTTATTCTGGAACCGTCAAAGATTATGAAGCGCCGGATTTTTGCGCCATCGCTTCCGCATATGGCATTCAAAACCTGCTGGTGGAGAACATGGAAGAACTGGACGCCGTCCGGGAACTGCTCAACGCGCCGGAGCCTGCCGTCATCGAGGTGACGCTGCCCCAGCACACCTATGTGTTTCCCAAGCTTTCCGTGAACCGTCCCATAGAGGAACTGGAACCTCCGGTAGAGGAAGCACAGTTCCTGCAGGATATGATTGTTGCGCCTTTTCGAAGAAACAGCAAAGGGGATTGAGGTATGGAAGCGTACCAGACGTTTATCAAGACCGTATTCGACAGCTTCAAATGCATCCATAAACATGAGATGTTGCGCTGCATTCCAATCTATAACGATGGGGAAGCGCTTGTCGGGTACCTTCGCCCCATCACGCGGGATTACCGGGAGTCTGTGCCCGGCTGTGCTGCGCAGCTTGCCCTGTGGCGCAACGCAAATCCTTCTCTTTCTGCGGAACCGTTCACTGCAACTGAGGAAACCACAAGAGAGTGGCTTGATCATTCTGTCATTGGCCGCGCGGATCGGCTTTTATTTTATATTGTGCTGCCGGATGGTAAACGCGTGGGGCATATCGGGTTTTCAAGCTTTGACTATGACGCGCGCTGCTGCGAGGTGGACGCCGTGCTCCGCGGAGAAAAGGACGCACTGCCGGGCATCATGACGTTTGCGCTCCATGCGCTCATACGGTGGGGGCTCGCGGCTCTGCGCCTGACAGATATTGAACTGCGTGTATTTTCGGATAATCCCCACGCTATTGCCTACTATCAAAGGAATTATTTTATCAGTACACAAGAAAATCTGCCCGTACCCGGGGTACCAGGGAAGCGCTATACCCGCATGCGGCTGGACATTGCCGCGTGGGAAACGCGTGTGAAAAAAGCGCCGGGATAGGCGCAAAAAATGAAATGGCATAAGCCTACTGGAGGGCTTGTTTTGAATAGAAAGATCAGTTTTGCAGGACCATCCATCACAGAACAAGAGGTGGAACTTGTACGCGATGCCGTTCGAAACGGCTGGTATGAAAACTACGACGGATACATCAAACAACTGGAAAAAGAGTTTGCGCAATACATCGGCGTCAAGTACGCCATCGCCACATTCTGCTGCACACACGCGCTGCACCTTGCCTGTGCGGCGCTGGGACTAAAAGCCGGGGACGAGGTAATCGTTGCGGACTTCAGCTGGGTGGCAACCGCCTATACGGTAGCGTATACGGGTGCGACCTGCGTGTTTGCGGATATTACGCCGGATACCTGGACGATTGATCCGGAAAGCGTTCAAAAAGCGATCACCCCCCGCACCAGAGCCATTATGCTGGTGCACACGTTTGGGCATCCCGCCGAAATGGATGAAATCATGGGGATTGCCCGGGAACATGGCCTTGCGGTCATTGAGGATGCTGCGCCGAGCATCGGCGCAGAGTACAAGGGGAGAAAGGTCGGTTCGTTCGGCGACTTTTCCTGCTTCAGCTTCCAGGGCGGCAAAATGACGGTCAGCGGCGAAGGCGGCATGCTGCTCACCAACAATCGTGAGCTGTATGAGCGCGCGATGCTCTTAGCCAACATGGGGCGTACGGACAGCAGGGCCGTATTCTGGAGCGATGAAATCGGCTATGAATATATCATGAGCAACCTGACAGCCTCGCTTGCGCTTGCGCAGTTGCGGCGCGTGGACGAACTCATGCAAAAGAAGCGCGACATATTCTCCGCGTATTACGCACGCCTGAAAGATGTAGACGGCGTACGGATGGTTGTGGAAAAACCGTATTGCAGGAGCAATTATTGCTACCCCTCCATCTTGCTGCCGGATGTCACAAGGAAGCAGCGGGACGCCATATTGTCCGGGCTTAAGCAGGAAAATATCCACGCCCGCCCCGCGTTTCCGCAGATGAGCCGGTTCCCGGTGTTCGAACAGCGCTTTATAAATCCCGTCGCATTCATGGTGGAGGAACGCGGTATCTCGCTGCCTTCCGCCTTGGATATGACGCAG
>JAEXTB010000329.1 GCA_023453725.1 Bacillota bacterium
TAAGTAGGATCTCCGGAGAGCAGATACCCAACGATCTGGTTGACCGGATCATATCCCTTTTCCTTCATGGCGGAATATACCGTCATGAGCCCCTCATTGGCGGCCCGCCTGTCCTTGGGAAGTTGAAACTGCATAGTTCCGTGTGTTTGATCGGTCATACCAATGTACCCCCTATCAAGTAACCTATAGCATTATACACTAAAATAAACGCTTTTTCAAATAAAGAAACGGCCCGCAGCTTGCGGGCCATTTCCATCCTATCCCATGATGTTGCCGATCGTGCGCCTCGTGCTGCGCACAAGCCGCCTGCCGTCCCGCATCATCCGCTTGGGTATATCGGGGTACATCGAGTTGATCGCTACCGTTGCCATCGCTACCCCTGCGATCATGCCGACGCCAAGGCCCAGTGTCAGTGTCCGCATACAGTTTTCTCCTTTCCGCCGGATTGGACTCTATGTTAAGGCTGGTGCGATGCACAGAGCCGTATGGAATTAGTATGTCGAAGCATATGTTTTGTTATGATAGAAACTGTTGTCATCGTTGGATGATACCTTAAAAATTGTATGAAAAACCCTATCTTATTGTAAGTTCAGAAGAGAAACAAAAAAGCCCCAAAGGGGCTTTTTAAATCATTGTTTATTGGCCTGCCGCTTCTTTTTTCTTGCGGTAATCTTCAATGGCAGCTTTTACGGCTTCTTCCGCAAGGACGGAACAATGAATTTTTTGCGGGGGAAGGCCTTCGAGCGCTTCCACAACCGCCGCATTGGACAGTTTCAGCGCTTCTTCCACCGACTTACCCTTTATCATCTCCGTCGCCATAGAGGAGGTAGCAATCGCAGCGCCACAGCCGAATGTCTTGAAGCTGACATTTTCAATGACGTCATCATCGTTTACCTGAATGAACATCTTCATAATATCGCCGCACTTGGCGTTGCCAACCATACCTACGCCGTTATATTCCGTCAATTCGCCTACGTTGCGCGGATGTTCAAAATGATCTAAAACCTTTTCTGTATACATCGTTTTCACCTCAATGTGCGGTATTGTATAAGGGAGACATATCGCGCAGCCGCAGTACCACCTTAGGCAGTACGTCGAGTACGTAATCCACTTCGGCTTCCGTGGTTTCATCGGAAAGTGTGAGCCGCAATGATCCATGTGCAATCTCATGCGGCAGGCCCATGGCTAAAAGCACATGGGAAGGATCCAATGAACCGGAAGTGCAGGCCGAGCCGCTGGAGGCGGCAATCCCGTTGAGGTCAAGCAGCAAGAGCATGCCTTCACCCTCAATATAGCGTATGCTGAAGTTGACGTTGTTGGGCAGGCGCTCCGACGGATGGCCGTTCAGCTTGACTTCAGGAATGCGTTCCTGAATGCCTGCAATCAGTTTATCGCGCAAACGAAGAATTTCGCTGTTCACGCTTTCAATATTCTCGGTTGCAAGCGTGATGGCTTTTCCCAGGCCGACAATGCCCGGCACATTTTCTGTACCCGCCCGGCGGTTCTTTTCCTGCCCGCCGCCTGCTAAAAACGAAGGAAGCTTTAACCCCTTTTTGATATACAGCACGCCCACGCCCTTGGGGCCATGGAACTTGTGCGCGGAAAGCGAAAGAAAATCGATGTTCATCGCCTGAACGTCAATGGGAATATGACCTACTGCCTGCACGGCGTCCGTATGAAACAGCACCTTTTTGGCGCGGCACACCGCCCCAATCTCCGCTATGGGCATAATGGTACCGACCTCATTGTTTGCGAACATGATGCTCACGAGTATCGTATCCTCACGGATGGCGTCCGCAACCTGCTGCGCTGTTACCCTCCCGTATTCATCCACGGGCAGGTATGTGACTTCGCAGCCATACTCTTTTTCAAGCGCCTCTGCGGTATGCAAAATAGCATGATGTTCAATTGCGGTCGTGATGATATGCTTGCCTTTTTTCGCATAGCGCTTCGCTACGCCGCGCAGCACCATATTATCGCTCTCTGTGCCGCTGCCGGTGAATATAATCTCCTCCGGGCTGGCGTTGAGGGCGCGAGCAACCTGCAAACGTGCATTGTCCAGGCCCGATAACGCTTCCCTCGCAAAACCGTGCAGACTGGAAGGGTTGCCATAATGCTGCGTAAAATATGGAAGCATTGCATCAAGCACTTCCTGCTTGACAGAGGTTGTGGCCGCATTGTCAAGATAAACTCTCATGTTTTGTTCGCCTCATCTGTAAAATATAATCGTCTGCCATGTCCTTAATTGTGGTTTCATCCAAAACCGCGTCAATCCGGCTTTGCAGCTTCAACCAGAGGGGACGCGCGGAGCAGGTACATGCATGTTCGCAGCCGAGTGCCTGCTGGCTGACACAATCTACAACCGTCGTGCTCCCTTCGAGCGCCTTTAACACTTCATTGACCGTAATGTCCTCAGGCTTTCGCGAAAGCGTATAACCGCCCTGCACACCCCGAACAGACTGCACCAATTTTGCTTTTTTAAGCGCAGCAATCAACTGTTCCAGGTACGCCAGCGAAACGCCCTGCAGGCTTGCAAGCGTAGTCGCGCTGACCGGCCCGCTCCCATATTCCACTGCCAAATCCACCATGGCTTTGATGCCATAACGCCCTCGTGTGGAAAGCTTCACATCGACCATTCCTTAAATATCCAACCGAATTAGTCGGATTTATTTCGATACAACTGTAGCATAGTTTGTGCAGTGTGTCAAATAAAATGTTGATGATTTTACTTGGATATTTAATAAAATATAAAAGGCTTCGCACCCATTCATTTCAAGCTTGAAAACCTGCTGCGGAATTTAGAACCAAAGAGCCCCCGCGCCTAAAAGCGCAGGGGCTCTCGTTAGATTTTTAAAAGTTTTACTCGTAAAGCGGGAAGCACTTTGTCAACGCAAGCACATCATTTTTAACTTTGTCAACAGCACTTTCTCCGCCATCAATAATAGAAGCGATGAGCCCGCCAATGACTTTCATTTCCGCTTCTTTCATGCCGCGGCTGGTGACTGCTGGCGTGCCGATGCGTACGCCGCTCGTAACAAATGGGCTGAGCGTCTCAAACGGAATGGTGTTCTTGTTGACTGTAATATGCGCAAGGTCCAGAAGCTTTTCCACTTCTTTGCCGGTACGGTTCTTGGGGGTAAGATCCACGAGCATCATGTGGTTGTCCGTGCCGCCGGAAACCAGCCGCACACCGGCTGCGGACAGTGTCTCGCCCAATGCTTTCGCGTTTTTGACGATCTGCTGCTGATAGGTTTTGAAGGAGGGCTGCAGCGCTTCATGGAAGCAAACGGCCTTTGCAGCGATGGTATGCATGAGCGGCCCACCCTGCGTGCCGGGGAATATGGCCTTATCAATTTCTTTTGCAAGCGCTTCCCGGCAAAGGATCAGCCCGCCGCGCGGCCCGCGCAGCGTTTTGTGTGTGGTGGAAGTAACAACATCCGCATAGGGAACGGGGTTCATATGCTCTCCTGCCGCAACAAGGCCGGCAATGTGCGCCATATCCACCATGAAGTATGCGCCGATCTTTTGGGCAATCTCTGAAATCCGCGCAAAATCAATCGCGCGCGGGTATGCGCTGGCACCTGCTACAATCATTTTGGGCTTGCTTTCTAGTGCAAGGCGCTCGAGCTCCTCATAGTCGATCTGTTCGTCTTCCTTGCTTACGCCGTAAGGGACAATGGTAAAGTATTTACCGCTCATATTAACGGGGCTGCCGTGGGTCAGGTGCCCGCCATGGGAAAGGTTCATGCCAAGTATGGTATCGCCGGGGTTTAAAAGTGCAAAGTATACGGCAAGGTTCGCCTGCGCGCCCGAGTGGGGCTGTACGTTCGCGTGCTCCGCACCGAAAAGCTGCTTGGCACGGTTGCGTGCAAGATCTTCGGCGATATCAACAAATTCGCAGCCGCCATAGTAGCGTTTGCCGGGATAGCCCTCTGCATATTTATTCGTCAAATGGCTGCCCATTGCCGCCATAACGGCCTCGGAAACAAAGTTTTCCGAAGCGATGAGCTCCAAATGGTCCCGCTGGCGGCCAAGCTCCAAAGCCATGGCATCCGCAATTTCGGGGTCTACCGCGCGAATGAGGTCGACCTGTATCATTGGTAATCTCCTTTTCATCCGTCTTTTCTGCAGGAATACCGTAATTGCCGTGATATTCTATGCAGTATATTGCGTTGTACCGTGGCTAATTGTGCCGCGTTGTTACTCATTATACCCAACACATTGGATGCGTGCAAGGGAAGCCAACGAATAAAAACACAAAAAGGCACGCAATTGTTCTGCAATTACGTGCCCTTCCGCTAAAAAACGATGCGCTTAACCAATATCCTTCAGACGGTTTTGCAGTTTTGCCAGCATTTCCTGTGCGGTAGCCAGCTTTGCCTGCTCTTCTTCTATTACGCGCTGCGGCGCTTTCGCCACAAAGCCTGCGTTGTTGAGCTTCCCAGCCGCGCGGGCGACTTCGCCCTCCATGCGGGCAATTTCTTTTGCCACCCGCTCGCGTTCCTTTTCAATATCCACAAGCTCCGCAAGGGGGATAAACGCTTCAACAGCCGAGCATACAACCGAGACGGCGTCGGCAGGAATGCCTTCCTTTGTTTGCTGAACCGTGACATGTTCCACACCCGCAAGGCGGTTCATATACACGCCGGCACCCTCAAACACAGAAACAAGTTCCGGCTTTGTGATGAGTACGGCGCTGATGCGCTTGGCAGGCGGCACGTTCATTTCCGCGCGGATGTTTCTTATGGAGCGGATGAGTTCCATAACCGCTTCCATGTCCTGCGCATCCTTGGGGAAATGGAGCGCCTCTTCCACCTTCGGCCAGGTAGAAAGCATCACGGTCTCACCCGCTGCGGGCAGATGCGTGTACAGCTCCTCCGTAATAAAGGGCATGAATGGGTGCAGCAGCTTCATCGAATCGCCAAGCACACGCAGAAGTACAGCGCGCACATGCGCTTTTGCCGCCTGATCTTCGCCGTAGAGCCGGATCTTTGCGATCTCAATGTACCAATCGCAGAATTCCGTCCAGATGAAATCGTAAACCTTCTGTGCGGCAAGGCCGAGTTCATACCCATCCAGATTGCTGGTGACTTCCCCTACCACCTCATTGAGACGGTTCAAAATCCATTTGTCGGAGGAGTCAAGCATTGCACGGTTGATCTCTCCTGCGGGTTCGTCGCCGATGTTCATCAATACAAAGCGCGCAGCGTTATACACTTTGTTGCAGAAGTTGCGCGCAGCCTCCACCTTTTCCCAATAGAAGCGCATGTCATTGCCCGCGGAGTTTCCTGTGAGCAGACTAAAGCGCAGCGAGTCCGCACCGTATTTTTCAATGACCTCCAAAGGATCAATGCCGTTGCCGAGGGATTTTGACATCTTTCTTCCCTGGCTGTCCCGCACGATGCCATGGATGTACACCGTATCAAACGGCTTTTCCCCCATGACGTGCAGGCCGAATACGATCATGCGCGCAACCCAGAAGAATATAATGTCGTACCCCGTCACAAGTGTTGAGGTCGGATAGAAATATTTGAGTTCCTCCGTCTGTTCCGGATACCCCAGCGTTGAGAACGGCCACATGCCGCTGCTGAACCAGGTATCTAAGACATCTTCATCCTGATGGAACGAGGTATGTCCGCACTTGGGACAAACGGCGGGAGAAGTTTCCTGCACCATCGTTTCGCCGCAGGCGTCGCAATAGTACGCGGGAATACGGTGGCCCCACCAAAGCTGGCGGGAAATACACCAATCGCGGATGTTGTCCATCCAGTTGAAGTATGTCTTATCAAACCGCTCAGGCACAAATTTGATGGAACCAGAACGAACGGCCTCGATTGCGGGGGCTGCGAGCGGCTTCATATCTACAAACCACTGCTTGCTGACAAGCGGCTCCACCGTGTGGTGGCAGCGGTAGCACGTACCGACGTTGTGTGCGTAAGGCTCCACTTTTACCAAAGCACCCGCAGCTTCAAGATCGGCCACGAATTTCTTGCGGCACTCGGTTAATGTCAGCCCTTCGTAAACGCCGCCAAGCTCGTTGATATGGCCGTCGTCCGTAAACACACGCATGGTAGGCAGCTTGCACCGTACGCCAACTTCAAAGTCGTTCGGGTCATGTGCAGGCGTGATTTTCACAGCGCCAGTGCCGAATTCCTTTTCTACGTATGAATCAGCCACAATGGGGATTTCGCGGCCAAGTACGGGAATTACAACGTTTTTGCCAACGATTGCTGCGTACCGTTCATCCTCTGGGTGCACGGCGATTGCGGTATCGCCCAGTATCGTTTCAGGCCTGGTGGTGGCAACGGTGATGGAATAGCTCTTGTCCGGCGCATCATACCTTACCTGCCAGAGGAAGCTGTTCTGCTCTTCATATTCCACTTCCGCATCCGAAAGCGCCGTCTTGCAATCCGGGCACCAGTTGATGATACGGTCGCCCCGGTAGATAAGCCCCTTGTTGTATAAATCCACGAATACCTTGATGACGGCTTTGTTGCAGCCTTCATCCATGGTAAAACGCTCGCGCTCCCAATCGCAGGAAGAGCCAAGCTTTTTTAATTGGTTAACGATGCGTCCACCGTATATGCGCTTCCAGTCCCAGGCGCGCTCTAAAAAAGCCTCGCGCCCGATCTCTTTCTTGGTTAAGCCTTCTTTTGCCATCTGCTCTACAATCTTGACCTCCGTTGCAATGGAGGCGTGATCCGTACCGGGCAGCCAAAGCGTTTCAAAGCCGCTCATGCGCTTATAACGTGTAAGCACATCCTGGTAGGTTTCGTCCAGCGCGTGGCCCATGTGGAGCTGACCTGTAATGTTGGGTGGCGGTATCACAATGGTATAGGGGGGCTTTCCGGTATTGGGTTTGGCGTGAAAATATCCGTTCTTTTCCCAAATCTCATACAGGCGGTTTTCCACTGCGCTGTGGTCATAGGCTTTGTTCATTTCCATATCCATTCCTCCTTTTTGGATCAAAAGCTATTTTAGGCAACAAAAAAGGTGTTCTTCCTCTCAAAGGACGAAGAACACCCGCGGTACCACCTTTGTTGAGCGTATTTTCTTAGAAAAAACACTCCACTCTCACGCGCCATAACGCCGCGCACGCGTCGGGACTACTGACGGTTCACCCCGCAATGCTCCAAAGCGACCTTCCGCTTTTCCCTGTGCCAGCGGCCCTTTCAGCCGGTGAAGCCGCCTCTCTACTGCCGGGACAAAACGTACTCCTCTTTCTCATCGCAACTATGCAATTTCGTAAAGTATAGCGCGAACGGCCCCGTGCTGTCAACCCAATTGATTTTAAGCCAAAGCCGTCCCCAACGCAAACTATTTTTCCACCCGGTTGCGTCCGGCTGCTTTGGCACGGTACAGGTTTTCGTCCGCATGGGCAATGAGCGCATCCGCGGTTTCGCTATCGCTGTGAAATGCCGCTATGCCGCAGCTAATTGTGATTTTCACGTCAGGATCCTCTTCAAACCAAAGAAGCTCCTCTGTTTTTCTGCGAATCCGTTCTGCAATTAAGTATGCTACCTCCAATGGGGTATACGGCAATATGACCAGGAATTCTTCCCCGCCATACCGCCCCACTACATCCGTATGGCGTACGCTTTCCATAAGGCATTTTGAAAGTTTGATCAAAACCTCATTGCCTTTCAGATGCCCATAGTTATCGTTGATGCGCTTAAAGTAATCAAGGTCAAAAAGCGCAATGGAAAGCGGATATTGGTATCGCGCCGCTTCCTCCGTCTTCTTAAGAAGGAAGTCAATGATATACCTGTGGTTATAGAGCCCCGTCAGATCGTCCGTAATGGAGAGCTTTCTTAGATCCTCCGTGCGTTGGTGAACAACATCCTCCAAATGTGCGTTCAGGTAACTTAACTCCTTGTTCCGCTGCACGAGTGTATCACATGTGGAATGTATGGTTTCGGACATGATGTTAAACGATGAGGCCAGTTCCCCAAGCTCATCCTTTCGTTGAACGCCGATTTGCTTGCCCCAGTTACCGCTGCAGATTTCCTGCACACTGTTTTTCAGCGTGCGAATCGGACGCAATAATATCCGCCCAATGCCCGCAGCAACCATTAAAGATAACGCGAGGGCAATGCCGAGCATCAAGACAAGCCGCTGATACAATGCATCTTGGTCGGTAATAAGATCGTTTTCCGGCATGACGACGAGTACAATCCAGTTAATATTGGCATTGTCTTTGTAGGTATAACGGCTCAGGCTCAAATATCGGCTTTCGCCGCCGATGTGGTAGCTGCCTAAGGCGGATGGGAAGCCGGGATATAAGGAGGTGTCGTTTGTTAAGATATCCCAGCTTTCTTTGAGAATACCCCCGGCATTGGAAGCTTTCGTGCGCTCCAATGTGTCCGAAAACAAGGAAAGCGTATCATCCGAAGAAGCGATTACAAGCCCGCTTTCCTCAAGTAAATAAATTTTTGAATTAGGCGTTACCGCCACGCGTGAAAGGAATTCAGAAAGCCCGTTTAATAAAATGTCTGCGCCGAATACGCCTATTACATTGCCCGCTGCATCCGTCAGAGGCTGTGAGGCTGTAATGCCAAGCGTCGGTTCGGAAACACCGCCATATACGCCGGACCAGTAGCTCGTCTTAATATTTTTTGCTTCGCTGTACCAGGAGCGGCTTCTCGGATCAAACGCTTCAATCTTTTTTTTGAGCGAAAGGATCTCTCCATCCTGGTCCGCGGCATTTACAAGGAATGTTCCGGCCTGCATCTTGGGCGTATGGGATATCGTATATCCACCTCCCGCAACACCTGAGGATACAATGCCCCCCTGCTCGTTTGCAAAATAAACATAATCCGCCTGTCCGCTGGTAATCACTTCACGGAGGAACACTTTGCCCAGCTTGTCCGAATTGGAGAGGTCAAGCTGACCGCTCCGCGCCAATTCTGCATTGAGCGCATTGATATATTCTGGGCCTTGCAGATAATGATCCAGTTGCTCCCCGATAATCTGAAGCACCCGTTGCGTAATCCCCTCCGCGCGGGCGTGGCCGACCTGATCGATAAACCCGGAAAGCTGTACATAGACCGTAACAGTCACAAAGAGCAAAATGAAAAGGAACGCGGAGAAAATAAGCTTTCGCAAACTTATTCTGTCGATCATAGCCTGGATGCCGTTTTTCATATGCTCACCACGCTTCACAATTATATAGTAATGATATCGAAATATAATACATTGAATATACCCGGCAGGATTCTTTTCCTACCGGGTACATTTTAATTTTTTCATATCTTTTGTCGAAAACACGGAAAAATGGACTATCCGCAGAACAGCACGCGCTTGCTTTCCAGAAAAGCCGGCAGCTTATTGAGGTATGTGACAATGTCTTTTGGCGCAGGCAGGCGTTCCACCCTTACATCGCGGCCCTGAAAAACGCGCTTGGTCATTGCACCTGCCCCATGCGCCATGATGCTGACGGCTTCCTCCATCATGTCCACGTTGTAGATGCACTCCTTGCCCGGAAGGGCATAGCCTACATTCTCGAGATTTCCGCGCATATATTTTTGCCGGTACATATAATAGGGCTGCATACCCATATGATTCGCATATTCCATGCCAAGCGCCACCATGCGCTCGGCCTCTTCGGCTTCGGGCAGCGGGTATGCTTCTATCTGCTCCTTTAAGCGCGAAGAACGCTTGACGGCCAACGTATGCACCGTCAGATTGTCAGGATTAAGTGATGCAATCCGGGAAATCGTATCCTCAAACTCCACTACCCCTTCTCCGGGAAGCCCTGCGATCACGTCCATATTGATGCTTTGAAATCCGATTTCGCGTGCCATATAGTAGGCTGCAATAATGTCTTCCGGCGTATGCTCCCTCCCGATACGGCGGAGCGTTTGTAGCTGCATCGTCTGCGGGTTCAATGAAATACGGTCTACGCCGGATGCGTGGAGCGCACGGAACTTGGCTTCAGTTAACGAATCTGGCCGCCCTGCCTCCACAGTCAGCTCGCTGCCAAACCCATAGTAGCTTTTGCTGACATGCGCAAGCAATCGTTTCAGCTGATCGGCCGAAAGTACGGTAGGCGTTCCGCCGCCGATATATGTACTACGCACGCGTAGACCCGCTTCTTTGATAAGTTCAGCGCTCTGCGAAATTTCCTGCAAAAGGCCATTCAGATAATCCTCCGGTACTCCTTTATCCCCAGATACCACAGAAGGAAAAGAACAGTACAGGCAACGCGTCCTACAATATGGAATGCCGACATACAGACTGACCGCATTTGATTCAATGCTTTGCAGTATGGCCCGCTGAACCTCTACAATCCCGGAGGCTAACTTAGCTTTTTGCGGCTGGACGTCAAACTCCTCCTGAAAGATCCGAAGTGCTTCTTTCCGGCCTTCATCCTCCATCAGCTCGCGTAGCAGCTTGGTGGGACGTATGCCGGTAAGCGAACCCCAAGGCAAGAGGATATCAGGTTCCAGTTCTCTCAGCACACGGAAAAGCGCAATCTTCATTGCGCGTTTTTCCTGCCGCTTTAACAAAAGCGGCGCGTCATCCGAACTTGCTTTTACAGGAATGGAGGAGGTGCTCTGGAGTCCGTTCTCCTTGTAGCCTCGGGCAACTGCCCGATAACCATCTTCCTGCGTAAGCGTCACGGATAAAGCGTATCCCTGCGTGTCCTCCCAAACGGAAGAAGCATCGATTTCCACCATGCCAAGATAAGCCCGTATGATTTCACAAAGATCGTTCCGGTATTCCTCTTTGTTGGTAAAAAGCGTTACCACCCGTACCCCCTATAGTGCCGGATAAACGTATTGCGCTCGCGCTCAACCTCCATCGTGGTGGTGCGGTTGTGGCCCGGGTAGAGCGTATAATCCCCTTCGAGCAAAAACAGCTTGTTTACGATGGACCGGTAAAGATCCTGCTCATCCGAACCCGGGAAGTCCGCCCGGCCTGCGCCAAGGCGGAATATTGTATCGCCAGTGAACAAAACGCGGTCGTTTTCTTCCAAATAACAGACCCCGCCGCGCGTATGGCCCGGCGTATGGAGCACGTGAAGTTTCGTCCCCACAGCCTCAATGACATCGCCATCCTGCAACAGCAAATCAGCTTGTACAGGCGTATTATGGAAGTCCATCATTTCACCGAGGCTTTCAACATCGCTTGTCAGCATCGGCGCGTCCTCTTTATGAATGCATACAAGCGCGCCTGTCTTTTCTTTGATGCCCGCAACCCCGCCGATATGGTCAAAGTGTCCGTGAGTCAAAAGTATGTGCGTGCAACGGAGATGATATGTCTGCATATAATCAAGCACGGGCGCTTCCGCCGCGGGGTCAATCAGGGCGCAGGTGCCGTCGTCCTCCCACAGCACATAACAGTTTACATCCAGGGGGCCGCAATCATTGGTTTCAATATGCATTAATATAACCTCTTGCTTTCGAGCAGTATGGTAACAGGTCCATCGTTGAGGAGGGAAACCTCCATCATCGCCTGAAACTCTCCTGTTTCTACCCGAACTATTTCTCTAAGTGTTCGAATGGCTTCCTCGTACAGCGGCAGGGCGTTTTCCGGGCGCGCTGCCTTACTGAAGCTTGGCCTGCGCCCATTCCTTGCATCGCCATAGAGCGTAAACTGGGAAACGAGCAGTACGCTTCCGCCTTCGTCAAGTACCGAGCGGTTCATCTTTCCCGCTTCGTCCTCAAATATGCGAAGGTTAGCGACTTTATCGCATATGTACCTGACATCCTCGGTTGTATCCGCTTCTTCGATGCCTAAAAACACGAGCAGCCCTTTTTCAATGCTGCCCGTCACATTCTCTTCAACTTTCACACTTGCGCACTTGACGCGCTGCACGACCGCCCGCATTCGTTCCTCCTAAGTAAATCCGATTAATGGCTGGAACGGTATACTTCCGTAACCGCCTTGATTTTACGCAAGTTCTTTATGATATTGTTAAGCTGCGACGTGTTGGTGATGTCAAAGGACAGCTGGACATACACCATGCCGTTTCGATCCGTCTTTGCATTGAGATTTTTGATGTTCACATTCATGCTCATGAGCACCTGAGACACATCCATCAAAATGCCCGGCCTGTCGCTGGCAGTAAGGTTGATGTTCGCCGTATAGCTTGACTTTTCATCTACCGCCCACTCTACGGGAATAATTCTGCCCTCTTCCCCTACCAGCTCTTTCGCGTTGGGGCAGTCTTTTCTGTGAATGGAAACGCCGCGTCCGCGCGTAATGTACCCAATGATATCGTCCCCCGGTACAGGACTGCAGCAATGCGCAAAGCGGACCATCATATTGGGCTCGCCATGCACGATTACGCCATGCATGCTGGTAGACTTGTGCTCAACGGGCCGCTGCTGAATGCCCCCATTTTCCTCAATGGCACGCATGCGCTGGAGCATTTCCTCTTCCTGCGCCTGCTTGCGCTGCTTCTCCATCAGGCGGTGCAGCACCTGGCCGGTGGAAATGCCGCCATAGCCGATGGCGTTGTAGACATCGTCCATGTTGCTCATATTGAGCTTCTTAAGAAGATCTGCGTAAAACTCGGGTTTTGTAAGCTGAGAAAGCTGCTGCCCGTGCCGCTTTGCGGCGCCCTCGAGCATTTCTCGCCCCTTCTGCACGTTTTCTTCCCGGTTGGCTTTTTTAAACCATTGCCGAATCTTGGACTTTGCCTGCTGGGTTTTGACAATGTGCAGCCAATCCCGGCTGGGTCCAAGCTGGTTGGCAGAGGTAATAATCTCCACCACGTCGTTTGTTTTCAGCTTATAATCAAGGCGCACCATACTGCCGTTCACCTTGGCGTGTTGGCAATGGTGCCCAACATTGGTATGGATGCGGTATGCAAAATCAAGCGGTGTTGACCCTGTGGGAAGATCCAAAATCTCTCCGCGCGGGGTTAACACAAACACGTACTCGCTGAAGAAATCCTTCATAACGCCGTCTACGAAATCCCGCGCGCTGTCAGCGTCGTTATCCAGTTCCAGCGCCTGCCTGAGCCAGGCCATTTTGCCGTCCAGATCGTCCTGGTTGCCACGGCCTTCTTTATACATCCAGTGCGCGGCAATGCCGTATTCCGCCGTGCGGTGCATTTCAGACGTACGGATCTGTATCTCAAACGGCAAACCATGATCGCCAAAGAGCGTGGTATGAAGCGACCGGTACATGTTCGTCTTAGGCATGGCGATATAATCTTTAAACCGCCCCGGCATCGGCTTCCATACGGAATGGATGACGCCCAGTGTGGCATAGCAATCGTTCACCGTTTCTACGATGATACGTATGGCAATCAGATCATAAATTTCATCCAACGGACGGCTTTGCTTTGTCATCTTCCGGTAGATGCTGTAAAGATGCTTTGGCCTTCCGTTGATTTCCGCGTGGATATTTGCTGCGGCAAGGTGCTCTTGAATGATATCCATCGCGCTCTTTAAGAACTCCATGCGCTCGGCCTGGCGGGGTTCGATTGCAGCGCGCAGCTGCTCGTACTCCTCGGGCATAAGATGCATGAAGGAGAGGTCTTCCAGTTCGCCTTTGATCGCGCCCATACCGAAGCGGTGCGCAAGCGGAGCGTAGACCTCCAGCGTTTCCTTTGCTTTACGGGCGCGCTTTGCGGTATCGCAATATTCCAGCGTACGCATGTTGTGCAGGCGGTCCGCAAGCTTAATGATGACCACGCGCACATTGTTTGCCATTGCAAGGAACAACTTCCGCAGATTTTCCGCCTGCTGCTCCTGCTTTGTAATAAAGTCCTGCTCGCCGGATTTGGTCAGCTTGGTGACGCCATCCACCATGGTGGCAATTTCATCCCCAAACAGGGAGGAAATCTTTTCCACCGTAACATCTTTGCCATCCTCAACGACGTCATGCAGCAAGCCCGCAATCACGGTGGCGTAATCCATGCCCATTTCATAGAGCATGATTGCGACGGCCTCGGGGTGCATATAGTACTGTTCGCCCGATTCCCGGCGCTGTTCCTTATGGACGTCTTTTGCATAGTCAATCGCCTTTTGCAGCAACTTGAGCTGTTCCGGCGTAAATGTTTTTTTGCAGATTTCATACAACTGATCTATATGCGGCTGCATGAATTCTTTTCTGACGCAAAATCCAACCGCCTGTTCCATATGCTCCCCTCCTTTCATGCCGACACTAAAGGCATCCACAACACGGGATAAAAGCATAAATCAACGGCAGTGCCGTTGATTTACTCCACAACTTGAAAAATTAAAAATCCATCACGGCACAGATATCGTAATTCTTAAGGAGTTCGCGGCCGTTCAGGTCTGTAAGTTCAATTGCAAACCTCGCCCCTACGACTTCGCCGCCCGCCTGCTCCGCCAGTCGGATCGTGGCAAGCGCGGTACCGCCGGTTGCTAAAAGGTCGTCTACGATCACAATCTTCTGCCCGGGCTTAATCGCGTCCTCGTGCACTTCGAGAACGTCTGTGCCATATTCCAGGCCATAAGAATACCGGTTGGTTTTTGCGGGCAGCTTGCCGGGTTTGCGCGCCACAATAAAGCCCGCGCCCATGGCATAGGCAACAGCGGAGCCGATGACGAAGCCGCGCGCTTCAGGCCCGATTACAAGATCGACCTGCTTACCCTCAAGTGATTTTACAATCGTATCCACCAGCTCACGATACGCATCTTTGTCCTTGAGGAGTGTTGTGATATCCCGAAACAGGATGCCCTCCTTGGGAAAATCGGGAATATTGCGGATGTAAGATTTTAAGTCCATCATGTTTCCTCCTCAATTACGTTGGGTCAGCTGATATTTGCCGCGGAATACAGCCTGCTTTCAAGCAAACTGCGCGGCGCCACCCCAGCGGATGCGGATACGGTATCTTCCTTGGCGTTCCATTGAAAAAAGCCAAGCTCTATAAACACCAATAGCGCCATTATGGCGGTTTCCCGGCCCTGTACCGGGAGTGAAATAAGTTCCAGCCGGGACGCAGGGCCAAGCTTTAATCTGGAAAGGAATGCCTGATACAGGTACGCCATTTCCGTACGATCCAGCAGCAAAGGCGCAAGCAAATTGTCTCCGCTCGGGCTTAGGGGCGTGAACGCGTTCCCTGCAAACTTGAGCAAAGGTGCGTATTGTGCATGACCGTCATACACGAACACACGCGCATGTACAAACGCTTCCCCTTCCAAATACGGAGCCAACAGCACGGCGTTGCCTGTTCCCACCTCTTGTGGAAGTTTGTGAAAATATACGTCCACAAGATCCGCCTGCGCATTTTCATAAATGAGATTGCGCAAACGCATGGCACCGCCGGGCGTAAGGCAGAGGATGAGCGTCCCTTCGAGCTCTGAGTTGAGCGCTTCGGTTATTGCTGCATCCATGTCCTCCACAGGCATGGTGTCAGCGCCACAAATATCATTATATAAAAAATTCCGAAAAAAAGCATCATAAAATTTCAGTGAGCTTTTTGCAATCAGCTCCGGCCTTTCAAAGTGAGAAACCGGCTTGATGGCGCGCAGCATCAGCTGCAGGCGCGCTTTGTTCTGCCACACATTCGCTTCGGGTGTATAAAGGATGTTCCAAATCCCCCCGTTGCCGTACACCGAACTGTTCTTTCCTTTTCCAAAGGCCACAAGCCGAACAGATCGCCCATCCTGCTCCGCATTGGCCCGCAAATGCGTCCCGTCCCTGCCCATGGTTTCTATATCAGTAAGTCTGATATCGTGCGCTAAGAACACGGGTTGAGGATTTCCCTCCCCATACGGGGCAAGAAGGCAGAGTTCCTGCGCGGTCTGCAGCGTAAGGTTAGGGAGATTGAGGACGCCTTCGTATTTGGCGGACGGCAGAAATACCGAGGCCGGGTAGCTGCTGCGCAAATAATCCTGAAAGGCTAAAGAAAACGCCTCGAACTTATCAAGCGCCATCGTCAGCCCTGCCGCTTGGGCATGCCCCCCAAACCGGATAAACATCTCCCCGAAAGCGCTTAAACACTCATAAATATGTACGCCCGGAATACTTCGGCACGATCCTGTGAGCATTCCTTCGCTCAAATGAAACAACAGCACCGGTCTATCATATTCCTCAACCAGTTTAGATGCCACAATCCCGATCACGCCCGGGCTCCAATCGGGTGAATAAAGCAGGATTGCCCGCATTGCCGCAATATTCTTCCCGTGCAGCATGCGGTGCGCCTGCTGGAGGATGCTTTTCTCTTCGCTTTGCCTGCGCTCGTTTTCCTCATTGAGTGCTAGCGCGAGAGACTGCGCCCGCTTTTCCTCTTCCGCCATCAGTAACAGCAAAGCGCGCTCAGCGTCCCCCATCCGGCCCGCAGCATTGATGCGCGGCGCAAGCCGGAATGCAAGCGTCTCGCTTGTGACCTCCTGCCCTGCGCTGCCGGAAACCGAAAGGAGCGTGCCTAATCCCATATGGGTAGGAACGAGCGGCATACCAAGGCTTACTATGGCACGGTTCTCACCGCGCAACGGCACAATATCGGCTACCGTTGCCAACGCCGCAAGCGGCAGATATGCCTTTAATTGTTCCTCTGTTACGCCAAGCGCCTGTATGAGTTTAAGAGCAACCCCTGCGCCGCATAGATCAGGGTTTGGATATTTGTTTCCGGGTAAGTGCGGGTTGATGACCGCGACGCAGTCGGGCAGCTCCTCCGGGCATTGATGATGGTCGGTTATAATTACCTCCATGCCCAGTTCTCTGCAATAGGCTACTTCCTCTTTTGCCGCAATACCATTGTCCACGGTCACAATCAGCACCGCGCCTTTTTCCGCAACGGATTGAAGCGCCTGCTTGTTCATCCCATACCCTTCCGTATGGCGGGAAGGCAGGTAATAGCAGACATCGGCACCCTTTGCGCGCAAATACGTAACGAGTATGGCGGTAGAGCAGACGCCGTCCGCATCATAATCCCCGTAAACGCAGATACGTTCGTTTTGATGGAGCGCTTTTTTCAGGCGTAAAACCGCAGCCTGCATGCCATCTAAAAGAAACGGATCATGCAGCTGTTTGATGTCCGGATTTAAAAACGCATGGATTTCCCCTTGTTCGCAAATGCCCCTGTTTGCCAGCAGCGACGCTAAAAGAACGGAAATCCCGTTTTCCTCAGCGATCCGCTTTGCGAGTGCTGCGTTTTCCTGTAACAACGGTTCGAAACGTAGCATGGATACCCCTTAAAAGGAGGCGGGCTTTCTTGCCCGCCCCTTGCATTTATTTCTTCTTATCTGCCTTTTTCTTTTGAACGGCAGGTTTCAACCCGGCCTTCTCCTGTCTTATGATCCATAGGGGCGCCGCGAGGAATGTTGTGGTAAACACACACACAACAAGGCCGATAATAGCGGGTAGCGCAAACTCCCGCAAGGAAGCACCGCCGAAAATGGCGAGCCCCGCCAAGGCGACGATGAGAGCACCAGCCAGCGATACCATACGCGGCAAGGACCCGCGGATACCCGCATTGGTAAGTTCCCTGCGGCGCTTGTCAGCCTGAGGGTCATTCTGGTAGATTTCCTTCAGGCGCTCAAAGAGCATATGGACACTATACACCGAGCAGACAGCCGTCAGCAGCCACGCGGAAACAAATGGCGGATCAACCGGCAAACGTACAACACCAGTCACGCCAAACAGCAGCGCCAGCGTATAAATCACCATAAGGCCAGCGGAAATACCCGCATGGATGCCATACCTTGCCCAAGCGTATAAAAGCGCAATGGCACACACGGAAACCGCAGGTACAAAGAGGCTCAGGAAAAGCTGATCCGGCCGTGCTGCTGTGATGCTTTGCGCGGAAACAACTTTGGCGCCCGGATAAGTCTTTGCGATGGTCTGCGCAACGCTGCTTGCAAGCCCGTCGGCATCCCCGGAGTACTGCAGGCGGATATCCGCAATATTGTGACGGTCCCCCGCTGTCTGCACAAGCGCGCCGGGAACGCCGTTCTCGCTCAGAGCAGATGCAATCACAGTTGTATCAAATTCCGTCTTTACGTTTATGGAGATCAACGTGCCGCCCGCATACACAACGCCTGTCCGCAGGCCGCCCAGTGCCGCGCAGGCGATCAGCGTGATCACGATAATCGCAAGGGCAACAATGTGCCAACGCTTAAAATTCTTTACAAAATCCATTTGCGTTTCCTCCTTACTGGGCAGTCCTGCCGGCAATTGCACGGCGGGATACATAAAGCTTTTTGTTCCCGGCCGGAAAGCCCATCAGCAGGCTGAACAGGCCGCGCGTAACCAGCGCATGCAAGAAGCTGAATACCGCGCCCACCGAGAGTACACCCGCAAAACTCTGCACCGGATTGTTCCCCGCAATAAGCAGGGTAAGCGAGAGAAGCAATACAACCGCATGCGTATGGACAATTGGTTTGAACGCCTCAGCAAAGCCGGTTTTCACGGCAGTGCGTACCGTTTTTCCAAGGAGCATTTCGCTTCTTAAGCGCGCAAACAACAGGCAATCCGCTTCTGCCGCAAGCGCAAGAGAGAGGAGCACCGCGATAGCACCCGGCAAATTCAACCGAATACCGGGAATTGTGGCAAGCCCCATCAGGAATACAAGCACGAAAATCAATAAGGAAAGATCTGCAATAAGTCCCGCCAGGCGATACCGTATCAGCAGCAATACAAATACGAGCGCCAGCAGGACGCCAAACACGGTTATGATGGTTTGGGTGGCAACGCCGCCAAGCGAAGCGCCAAGATCTGAAACGCTGGTCAGGGTAATCGGTACGGGCAATACCCCACTGTTCAGCTGCTGGGCAAGCAGGCCTGCGCTTTGGGAAGTCATGGAACCGGTATCCAAGTAAGCCGACCCGCCGGAAATCACAGAATCGATCACCGGCTGTGCGATAACCTGGTCGTTGAGCTCTACACTGAACTGTTTTCCAACGTTGGCTTCACTCGCATTTTGAAGCGCCTTTGCGGCATCCGGCTTAAGAGTGAACCCTACCACATAGGTGGCGTTTACGCTAAGCGCAGTCTGCTGCTGCTGTTTGGCCTGAACAAATACGCGTTGTAACCCCGAATTGTCAAATATGACGTTTCCTTCCGGATCCTTGTAAACAAGCTTGGCCTGTTCAGAGAGATATTGTGAGAGATAAGAGAGGCCTGCCTGCTCGTCCGGACCATTTACGGAAATATCCGCGCGAACGGCAGCATCCCCAACGCGTACAACGGAGGAATCGGCATATCCCGCGCCTTCAAGACGCTTACGGACAATATCAGCCACCTGCTCCATATCTGCCGCGGAAGCTTCGGTCCCTTCCTTGGGCTCGAATACGACGGAAGCGCCGCCCGCAAGCTCCATGCCTTTGGGCACCTGCTCCACAAAAGGCCGCACCTCGTAAATGCCCCATGCAATGCCAAAAAATCCGATATAGCCGATGGCAGCCGTAAGCAGCACAATGATAATAAGAGAAACAACCTTGCGTACACTCACTACGCATTCCTCCTTTTTTACATGCAAAACGCATGCGCTGGACATTGTCTGTATGCGCCCGAAGAACGCTTTTGGCGTAAATCCCAGGCAACGTACCTATTATGTCACAACGCATGCGCGGTTTCAAGAGCGGCAAAAACGCCCCGTTTAGTCAACGGATACGATATTCGGGTAGTTCTGCAGATATGTGGCGATACTCCAGTTATCCGTAGAAGGAATGTCCCCCGGGGTTAGCTTTGGGCGGTTCGTCGGCTGCTTGGGGCGCGTAAGGTTCTTTTTGATGAATGCAGTTTCCAGATCGTCTTTGGAGCCCCTGCGGATGACAACTTCCGTTCCCGGCGCAATGTGGTAGTATATCCACCGAGCATCCGGGACCAGAAGGCGGACGCAGCCATGCGACGCGCGCTGCCCAAGCTTACTGTAGGAGGTCGTATAATACTTCGCATCCTTTTTGGTATAGAGCAGGGAATGAAAATAGATTTTCCCGCTGATTTGTGTCCAGTATTGGCCGTAAACGCCGTCGTTTACAAACAGACCGAACCGCACCTTGTGGCTGCCGGAAGAAAACGTACCGCGCGGGGTGGGTGTCTTGATCGCTCCTGTGGAACAAACCATGAATCGTACCGGATCGGTATAGGCACCGGTATTATCCCGCCGATACACCATGACAACCTGATGGTAGATGTCTATGATCATTCGAAACGTGCCGGGGACTGGGTAAGCCACGGGCGATTCATAGACCCCGTTATCCCCTACCAGTTCTTCAAATTTCATGCTAGTTGTAGGCGCGAGACGCCGTATTTCCTCCTCCGTAAGCGAAGGCACAAAGGAGGGTTGAGGCGAAACGGTCGGTACAGCGCTGTTCGCAGGACTTGGCACAGCCCTTGGCGAAGGTGTAAGCGTTTGTGTCGGCTTTGGCGTAACAGGTGTAGGCGTAACCGTGGGCGTCTGCACTGGACGGGGCGTTAAAGCTACAAACATCTGCTTTGCGGCAAATGCCTGCACAGCTTTCTGCTCTGCTCTTTCCTGCACCGGTGTACACCCGATGAAAAGCGAACATGCAAGTACCAACAACAGTGTTCTTTGCCCCGCGTTTCCCATGGCTACCCCCTTATATCTCTCCCTAGCGTTCCAGCAGATTAATGCCTATGGCGCACTCGGTCCGTTTGCGTTCAAGCGCGCATGCGATTTCATCCGGAACGGAAATATCCCCCTGGTATTTCCAGGCGTTTGCCGCACAGCCGCCGCTGCAGAAATACTTGGCCCAGCACTGCCTGCATGCGGGCTTTGTGCGCACGTTGCATTCCTGAAACGGCTTTTGCAGGCTTGCGTCAAAGGAACTGTCCAATACGTTCCCCATTTTGAAGCCATCTTCCCCGACAAATTGGTGGCAGGGGTAAATGTCTCCGTCCGGCGTTATGGCCACATATTCTGTCCCGGCCCCGCAGCCGGTGATGCGTTTTTTCAGGCAGGGGCCGTTGTCCATATCCAGCATGAAATGAAAGAAATTAAACCAGTTGCCGTCCTGACGGCTGTTCATCAGGAACGCAGCAAGTTTGTCGTATTCTTCCATAATACGCGGCAAATGCTCCTTCGTAATAGCATACGGGCTTTCAGGCGCAAGCACCACGGGTTCTATGGAAATCTGGCGGAAGCCTTCTTCATAAAGCGCTTTGACGTCCTCAACAAAATCCAGATTGAGATTGGTGAACGTGCCGCGCACATAATGCTCTTTTTCGCCGCGCGCCGTAACGAGCGCTTTGAGTTTTGGAAGTATCGCGTCATACGAGCCCTTGCCGTTGACCGTGGGGCGAAGTTCGTCATGCACGTCACGGCGGCCATCCAGGCTCAACACGACATTATGCATCTCGCGGTTAAGATATTCTATTTTATCCTCAGTCAATGCAAGCCCGTTTGTCGTCATCGTAAAACGGATGATTTTGCCGTGCTTTTTTTCAAGCTCCCTGCCGTAGGCGACCGTCTCTTTGACGACGTCGAAATTCATCAGCGGTTCGCCGCCAAACAGATCGACTTCCAGATGCTTTCTGTTGCCGGAACGGGCAATCAAAAAGTCCAGCGCCGCCTTTGCCGTTTCAAGCGGCATCATCATGCGCGCGCCGTGGAATTCTCCTGTAGAGGCAAAGCAATACTTGCACCTGAGGTTGCAATCGTGCGCAATGTGGAGGCACATGGCTTTGATGACCTGGATTGGTTCCTGAGTTGGCGGCGGCGTCTGTTCTTTAGAATCGAACATGCCCATCTCGCGCAACGCGTCAAACTCCTCCAGAATTTCCTGCACTTCCGAGGAAGGAAGCGTAATGGAAAACGCGTCTTTACCCTCTTCAAGCGCATGCGCGACAAGATAAGCGGCTTCATCCAAAAGATGTACTGCGCCGCTCTCTACATCCAGCATAAAATACTGCTGCTTTTGATCCCTTGGATCCAAAAAAGAAAAGGTATGAATCAAACAGGTGCTCCTTCTTCTGTAAAAACGGAATTAGGGCGGGCTTTATTGCCCGCCCTTTCTCATTTGCTGTACAAAGCTTATTTCTTTTC
>JAEXTB010000103.1 GCA_023453725.1 Bacillota bacterium
GGCGATATCGTCATCGCGGATGCCGTGGTGCAGTACGATGTGGATACTTCGGCGATTGGGGATCCCATCGGTTTTGTTTCCGGCGTGAACCGCATCGATTTTCCAAGCGACAAATCTGTAGCGGACAGGCTGCATCGGGCGGCAGAGGCGCTTGCGGATACCAATGTCCACCGCGGTATTATCGCCACGGGAGATCGCTTTATCAGCAGCAGTTCTGAGGCGGCTGTCATACGTGAACGGTTTTTAGCCGTGGCAAACGAAATGGAAGGCGGCAGCATCGGGCAGGTATGCTATATCAATGAAATACCGTTTTGTGTGGTGCGCGCGATTTCAGATAGCGAGGACGACAGCTCGCATATGGAATACGTACAGTTTGTAGAGATCGCGGCCAAAAAATCGAAGGCGATTGTGCTGGGGTATCTTGCAGGTACGGCAAGCGGAGGCACGGATTAACACATGTAGAAACGGCGGCCATTCGGCCGCCGTTGATTTTCAATCTCTAAAGCTTCAACGCATGATACGAAAGTGTCAAGGCTTATCGCTTTTTGCCTTTGCGCCGTACTGTATATATTGCAAAGCCTGCGGCTAATGCAACTCCAGCGATGATCAATAGAACCACATCAAAGCCTGGTCCCGAAACCAATATGAAAGTCGGTCCATCCGCACCGCCAATTATGCCAATCTCCATTGCCGTACCCCTTTCCTGTTAAATGAAAAAGGGTTTGGATGGGGACTGTAAAAATGCATCAGGTTCAGGCGTAACCAACTGCAAAAACGCGGCCATGCCGCCAGTTTCACCCTGATCCCGCCTGTGGGAGTAGAGCCGCTCCGGGTCTTCATAGGTGCATGCATCCATCAGCGAGATGTGTTCGGGCGGTATACCAGCTTCTATAAACTGCGCCGCGGCAGCAAGCGGCAGATCAATCTGCGCCTTCCCGCTTTTCCCGGGCAATACGCAAGGGACGCCCGGAAAGCCTTCGCCAAACCGCTGGCCTAGCTCGGCATCTACTTCAAAGCAGCTTACACAAATCCCCGGCCCGACGCCTGCAAGCATGCGATGCGGGTCCGCCCCATAGCGCTGCTGCATCAGCTGCGCCATTTTTAAGCCGATTTTCCCAAGCGTGCCCTTCCAGCCTGCGTGTGCCATACCGATGCATTTCCGTATGGGGTCCAATAGGTAAAGCGGCAGGCAATCCGCGTGGCCGGTAATCAGCGCGATATTCGGGTCATCCGTGATCAGGCCGTCGCAGGGGAGGAGAGGGGCGCGCAGGTATCCTGCGCCCGCATGCGAGGAATCTACGGCAAGCACCGTTGTGCCATGCTCAAAGCTGTCCATCACCATGCTTTCCCACGCGATACCGGCGGCTTTTGCAAACAGGCGGTAGTTTTCCATCACGGTCTCATGCCACTCGTTTGGCCGGGTAAAACTCAGGTTGAGCGTATCATACGGCGGCTTGCTCACACCGCCCGTCCGCGCGGTACAGCCATGGTTTACAAGCCCGGTTTGCGTAAACGCGGGCAAAGTAAAAAAGCCGATCCCGTTCTGTTCGTGGTAGTTGTAGCCTCTATGGATATGAAGAAAGGCGCTGTTTGGATCCTTCAAGCTCATTTCTCCCTAAGCAGGAGCTCAAGCTCTTGCTTGAATGTGTTGATGTCCTTAAACTGACGGTAGACGGACGCAAAGCGCACGTAAGCCACTTCGTCAAGGTCTTTCAGGCGCTGCATGACAAATTCGCCAATGCGCGCGGTGGGAATTTCCTGTTCCAGGGTGTTGAATACCTCGCGCACCACATCCTCCACCAGCTTGTCCTGCGCGGCCGCGGGGACAGGGCGTTTCTGGCAGGCGCGGCGAACGCCGGTTAAAATTTTCGTACTGTCAAACGGCTCTCTGCGGCCATCCTTCTTGATGACCATAATGGGAAGCTCTTCGATTTTCTCGTATGTCGTAAAGCGTTTGCCGCAGGCGATACATTCACGGCGGCGGCGGATGGCGGAGCCATCATCGGTGGGGCGGGAGTCTATTACTTTGCTCTCTACGCAGGCGCAATACCGGCATTTCATACGGGTCCCTCCGTGCGCATATTTTCAAGTTGAGTATAGCACAGGTTCCCCACCGGCGTATAGCCATTTTCCTACCCCTTGGGCGGCGGCAGATCCACCAGGATGACGTCGTCACCGATTTTTACGATGCACCTGCAGGAGATTACCAGTTCATCATCGCTTCTAATGATGCCAAAAAACCGGCAGGGGCCGGGCAGTATGATCGCCGTCATTCGGACGTCATTGCAATCACAGATTTCCAGCTCTATATCGCATATGCGCCCAAGGCGCGCGCCATCGCAGACGTTGATGACGTCCTTGCACTTGAGATCGGTAAACGTGAGGCAGTTGTCCTTCACAGGGCGCACCCCCTTCCTCCTTGCAGTGTATGTGGCAGCATCGCCAAAAAACACAGGTGAGGAGGAGACGGACGGAAATTAACGGCAGGAACAAAATTGTGGTGTCCAAGGACGCTTCCTGTATAGAGGACAGCGCGCCTCGCCACCTCAAATATCGCAAAAGCTAAAGTATATCCATATAAAAACACCCGGCAAAACCGGGTGCTCATATCATATGGACTATGTTACAACTGCTGCAACGCTGTACGGCAATGGGGATACGGGAAGTTTTGTATACGACCGGAAGCTAAACTCAATATTTACGCTTCCTTGCAGCTTCCGCTTTCTTCTTGCGCTTCACGCTGGGCTTTTCATAATGCTCACGCCTGCGAACCTCCGCCAAAACGCCGGAGCGGGCGCATTTGCGCTTAAACCGTTTGAGAGCACTCTCAAGAGACTCGTTTTCTCCAACACGGATTTCCATTTCCTTTATCCCTCCCCTCTGATGCAACGTTACAGCCGTACAGTTGCAATGCGTGCAGCGTAGCTGCGCAACACAAAAACATTATACTGGAGTGCATTCATGAAGTCAACTCAAATATCAGGCGGAACAGGTAAGCCAATTGTCATAAACAGCAACATCACGGCCGGGTATGAATGACCGGATTGCAACAAGTAACCGCAATGAAACAAAAAAATGCCCTCCGGCGGGGAAGACCGG
>JAEXTB010000340.1 GCA_023453725.1 Bacillota bacterium
GCCGACGCCATTGGCGGCGAATGGTCCACTGGACCATTTGCAGGCCGAGACGGGGATCCGCTTGCGGATACCCCGAGACCTGCCGTTGACAAATCCTCTTTACCAGCGGGTTTTACTGCAAATCTGACGCGCATACACCCGAATGGCACATTCGGGTATTCTACAAGGAACGATGTGCAGCTAACGCTGCACAACCAATCGTCAGATGGGACGGATTTTAATGCATTCTGTTAAAAAACTTACATGGGTGGTGGCAGCTGAGTGCCGCATCTGGCTCTGGGAAATGCTAATTCAACGCTTTTTCAAGCACTGCAGAGGCGAATGTCGTTTCGCTATAAACTTCATCGCCGGCGATCTTAATGATTTTATCAAATCCCATGGCATGCCAAAAACGAAGCGCGGGCCAGTTTTTTAAATGCACGCCCAAGCGGACTTTCTCGAATCCTGCCTGTTTCGCTTCTGCGCAGATATATTTGACGACTTCTTTGGCATATCCGGCTCTTTGGTACTTGGGAAGTATAAAAAGCCACCCTATCCATAATACCTCCGGGGTGGGGTAGCCGTTGTATAATTCAAGGGCGCCAATGATTTCGTTCGTTTGCTTTATATAGATTGACTTTGCGTAAAACTGTTCTTTCTTACCTTCCGGAGGCAAATTTCCATCGGTTAATGTGAGAAACGCGTAATTGGAGGGAGTCTTCCAGCCAACCCAGTTTTCAATATAGTCGGATGCCTCGTTGACCAGTTGTAGCGTTTCGCATTCTTCCAACACGGAATTTTTGATGATTAGCCGGTCTGTTTGTCCTTCTGAAGGAAAATGCCGCTCCAGTTCTTTTTGACCGTTCATAAACCCTCCTACTGCAAATAAAAAATCCCCAATTGGGGATTTTTTGAAGTCAATATAGCAATATTACTCGCCGATTTCCTGTGTTACCGCCTGCTTTTCTTCAAACGGATGCTTCACCGGCCCCTTTGCGCCGCGCCGGGGAGGAAGAACAGGAGAGGAAAGATTTCTCAATTCCATGATCCGCTGATCGAGCTCCGCGTACTGCTGCCGCAATTTAAACAGCTCGTCCGCCATATTGAGTGCGCTCAGCATCACACAGGTGCTGGTGCTCAGAGCGGGATGCGCTTTTTGCACTTCATTGACCTTTTCATCCACATAGGCCGCTACACTTTTGATATATGTGTCTTCCTCGGTACCGCACAAATGAACCGTTTGCCCGGCTACATGAACAGTGACACGCGTCTTCTGCATGTACCTTATAACCCCCAACCATACTCTCTTTTTACCAGTATACCCCTTATTTTCTTGCGTTGCAAGGGAAATTCACCCCTGCCTGCTTATGGGGTTATGAAGCTGGCTTATACCAGGCATATATCGTATAACAAAAAAAATTCGCATCAAATTCACATCATCTATGCAAGAAAACCTGCAATATGCTACAATAGAACCGATATCGTTTTGGCAATCATCATATCAAAGGATCATCTTTCCCTGCTCACCAATGAATTCTAGAAAGGAAAAAAACAAGAACAATGAACGGTATTTCAAGTTTGTTCGAGGGGATACTCACGTTCCGTCTGGAGTATCTCATCATGTATGCCATTGGCGGGTTGCTCATTTATCTTGCTATAGCCAAAGATTATGAGCCCATGCTGCTGCTCCCCATCGGTTTTGGCGCAATCCTGGTCAATTTGCCGTTGAGTGTCATTTGGGGACACGGAAGTGAAATTGGGCTGCTGCAGATCGTGTATAATTCCGGCATTCTGACAGAGCTCTTTCCTGCGCTCATATTCGTAGGCATTGGCGCAATGACAGATTTCAGGCCGTTGCTTGCTACGCCGAAAATGATGTTCTTTGGCGCCGCCGCGCAATTTGGCATTTTCTTTACAGTAATTGCGGTTATTTATCTGACCGCTGCCTTCCCGGCCCTGAATTTCAACTTGTATGATGCCGCTGCGATTGGCGTAATAGGTGCAGCCGACGGTCCCACCTCTATTGTGGTTGCTTCGGCGTTCTCACAACACTCGGTCAACGATCTGGTTGGGCCGATCACGGTTGCCGCTTACTCCTATATGTCTCTTGTGCCCATTATTCAGCCGCCGATCATTAAGCTTTTAACCACCCGGGAAGAACGCAAAATCCGCATGGTATACAGCGATGTTACTTTGCCCAAGTGGGTGATGATACTCTTCCCCATCGGCATCACGGTTTTTGCAGGCATAATCGCTCCCATCAGCGCTCCGTTGATTGGTCTATTGATGTTTGGCAATCTGCTTAAGGAAGCAGGCGTTGTGGAGCGCCTTGCCCAGGCAGCGCAGAAGGAACTTTCCAACATCGTTACTTTGCTTCTGGGTATCACAATCGGCGCTTCCATGCACTATGCAAAATTCCTGACGCCCCAGACGCTTGCAATTCTTGGTTTGGGTTTGGTCGCTTTCATATTTGACACCGCGGGCGGCGTACTGTTTGCAAAGCTGATTAACCTGTTCTCCAAGAAGAACAAGGTCAATCCCATGATCGGCGCGGCGGGTATCTCCGCATTCCCCATGGCGGCGCGCATTGTGCAGCGTATGGCAAAGGATGAGGACCCCACAAACTTCATACTCATGCAGGCCATGGGCGCAAACGTCTCCGGACAGATTGGTTCCGTCATTGCGGGCGGCGTCATTCTCTCCATTACTCCTTGGCTCGCGTCATTGATTAAATAAGGAGGGAAAAGCGATGACGATTATTGAAGCAGGTTGGATTCTGATGGGCTTTGGCCTTGTAGGCGTGTTTATATCGCTCATCCTGTTCTACTTTTTATCCAAGATACTGGTTGCGATTGGAAGCAAGCAGAGCAAAAAGGACTAAAAAAGAACCTGACCGGCGTGCGCATCTGCGTACGCCGGTGTTTTATTCATATGAAGTTCATAGTATAGTCAGGGCGTTGGGTTGATTGGGTACCGGCCTTTTCTGTATAATATCTATAAGATACGTACGTAAGATACGCACGCAATGTGGAGAAAGGAGGGAGCGCGTTACGAGAGAAGTGGACAACCTGGCGGTGCAGGCCGCACAGGATGAAGAAGCCCGGGCGCAGCTGATACAAAGCTGCGAGCGCTTCATCCTCAAAACCGTGTTCCGGTCCGTTCGCCGGTATATCAGAAAAAGCGACGATGAATGGTCGGTTGCGCTCATCGCATTCTCCCAGGCGATCGATACGTATGATCCGGAAAAGGGCGGCTTTTTTGCCTACGCGGAGCTTCTGATGCGCAGTAGGCTGACGGATCATTGCCGCGCACAGGCAAAATATGCGGTGGAGCTGAATGTCTCGCCTTCCATATTTACAGGAGATATGGAGCAAGAGGAGGCGGATAGTCCTCTGCAGGCTGTTGTGCTGCGCAAGACCGCCGTAGAAGAGAGTACTGCGTTGCGGGATGAGATTGAAGCGGCAAACGATATTTTTCTTAGGTATGGCTTCTCATTTTTTGACTTGGCATCCTGTTCCCCCAAAAATGCAAAAACAAAAACGCTATGCGCAAAAGCGGTCGTATTCCTTCAAAAACATTCGCCGCTTTTGGAAGAAATGCGAAAAAGCAGGCAGCTGCCTCTTAAAACACTTACCGAGTCCACAGGTGTACCCCGAAAATTATTGGAACGGCACCGTAAATATATCATAGCGGCAACGGAAATTCTTTTGGAGGATTTTCCGTGTCTGTCCGAGTATATGCGGTTTATTCGAAAGGAGGAGGAGCAATGAAAGCAGCAATTGTAGAACTGCGCAACAAGAAAGCTGCCGCCCTCCTTATGGATGGTACTGTGGTAATCATACCCAACCGCAGTTATCGCGTCGGTCAGGAAATCGAATATACCGCACCGGTCATGAAGGCAAGAAGGGTTGCCGGGTGGGCGACAGGCGTTGCGGCGGCATTCTGCATCGGCCTTGGCATATATGCCTACCAGGCGCCTT
This sequence comes from Bacillota bacterium, assembly GCA_023453725.1. GTDB lineage: Bacteria > Bacillota > Clostridia > Christensenellales > CAG-138 > JAEYLA01. Next base: position 3,960 of record JAEXTB010000340.1, read on the forward strand.
ATACCTATATCAGCGTTGACGTCAACCCGTCCATCGAGTTTTCGCTCAACCGGTTTGACCAGGTGCTGCATGTTGTAGCCGTCAATGCCGATGCCCAGACAGTTGTAGAGGAACTCAACAGGGAAGGCATCTCCCACCACAAGATCGAGGAGGTACTGGAACTTACCATAAAGAACCTTTCTGAAGAACAGTATTTCAAAGCGGAGAGCGGCTATTTGATCATTGCGGCGGCTTCAGAAAATACCGAAAAAGCGGAACAGCTCACCAAAACCCTCGAACAGACAGCGCTTAGGGCAGAAGGCATCCCTCAGCTGCTCACGGTTGAAACGATTACCGGAAAGCCTGAGCAGGTGCAGGAGGCTAGGCAGGCTGGCGTGACACTGGGCAGGAAACAGCTGATTGATAAAATCAAGAACAACGCGGATACTGCAGAGCCGTTCGCTTATGAAGAGTGGCTGGATAAGCCGGTAAAAGAGATTGTGCAAGAAGCAAAGAGACAGGATAACCGCAATAACCAGGATAACCGCGGCAATCAGAATAATCAGGGCAATCAGGGCAATCAGGATAACCAGGATCAACCCGGCAAACAAAATACGGATCAGCCGATTGCTTCCCCTGCACCGGAACCTTCCAAAACACCGAAGCCTTCCAAAGGAAAAGATCCGGAGAAGGGAAAAGCGCCGCAATCGCCTCCATCAGGCGAAAACAAGGGCCGGGGCGGGCAATCAGAAAAAGGCGGCAATGGAAAGCAGCCGGAGCATGGAAACAACCAACAGAACGGGGGCAATCCCGGTCAGCAGGGGCATCAGGGGGAATAGGCAGATGGCACGGACCTCCTCTGAGGCGTAAATATAAGCCGAGTAATATAATCCGAACGCGAAATAGACTTAAAAAAAAACACACAGAGAAATACTCCTCCGGGTACCGGAGGAGCATTTTTATAGGGCGCTACAGCTTCCATTTCTTTCGGCTTGTATATGCGGCGCTGATATCCTTTGAAACAGCAGAACGGCTCCCCTGCTGCAAGGGAGCCGCTCTGCCGCTAAGAATGGGGCTTTGGCCCAAAGTTCGCAATGATCGGATATGAGTGCTTCTGGCGAACCTGTTTTTTGTCCCATGCCGTACCATAAGGTGGATGTATGCTTTGGCCGCGAAACGCTCGCCGGACGTTTGGCGCCCATGGGACGAAAGCTTAAGCCCCTTTTGCCGCAACAGGCGGGATATCCCCCAAACAAGGGCTTCCCTTACGAAAAACATTGGAAGCCCCGGCTGGCTGCGCTTTGGGTACCAGGCCTGCGGATTGTTGCCAAAGGGTTGCGTTCGGTCGGCGGGCCGGTCAACCCTTGGTATCTTAATCGCCCTCTTGGGGGAGCTCACCGGAGCGAAGCCCAAAGGAATAACAAGGCACGCGCAATGAACAAGCGGACGAAAGACGGCGGCTTACCGCAGCGCAGTGTGGCCTTAGGGAACCGGTAGATCCCTGACTAGGTTTTGATACAGTATAGCGGCCCCCCCGGGGAAGGGGGAGCCGCGTGCAAACGGTTCCCCCGGGTGATGGGGAACCGTCGCGCAGAGGAGCGGCTTATTTAAAAAGCTTTCCGAACAAGTTGGAGAACCAATTGACAACGGCTACCCAAATGCCGGTTACCCTCTGCTCCTGCGGCCGCTGTATAGAACTTGATGTCGCCGCAGTATCAAGTCCTGCGCTGTCAAGCGCGTCAAGCAAGGCGGTTTCGGCTGCTTCCGCCGCCTCGCGGGAGGCCTTCAGTGTGCCATCATCGGCTTTGCGGGCGATTTCCTCGTTTGCAAGCGCCGTTTTGTAGGATTCTACGAGCGCGGCAAGATTTGCCTTCGCCGCGGCATCGGTTACGGTGGCAATGGAAGCTTCAATGCCGCCGATATCCAGCTGCTTTTTCTGCTGGCCTTTGGGCAGGGAGCTTGGTGTTGCGGGGGCGCCCGGAGCATTTATATTTGCGCCGGTCAGCGCCTTGAGTACGGCTGCCTTTGCTTCTTCGACCAACTTGCGGTATGCCGCCATGGTCGCTTCATCAGCGCCGCTGCTTAACCCGGCCTGCTCATTGGCAAGTGCAGTCTCATACGCTTGCATAAGAGCGGTCAGGGATGCCTTTACAGCTTCGTCCGTCAGAGCCGCAATTTTGGCCTTGACGGCCGCGAGATCAAGGTTCTTGGGTCCATGCAGTTCTTTGTTCGAACCTTTGGGTTCATTTTTATCCGTGGATATCCCGGCATCGTCAAGCGCTGCAACAAGAGCGTTTTTCGCAGCTTCAGCCGCTTTGCGGTAGGCCTTCAGCGTATCCTTATCTGCGCCGTTTGTTTGGCCGCTTTCTTCATTGGCAAGTGCGGCCTTGTATGCCTGCATAAGATTGTTGAGCGTTGCCTGTGCGGCGGTGTCTGTCAATGCGGCAATGGATGCTTCAATCTCGCTAAGATCAAGAGACTTGTTTTGTCCGTTGGAGGAGTTCGCTTTTGAAGTATCCTTGCCGGATTGCCCGTTGCCCTGCCCGTTCTGTTCAGGGTTCTCTTGATCAGGCTTGCTCTGTTTATCCGGCTTATTGCCCTTGCTTGCATTTTCCTTTGGTTGTTGTTTACCCTTGGCATTGCCAGTTTGCTGCGCTGCATTCTCTGACTTTTTTCCAGCCTGCGGCGCATAGGCCAAAGTGGCAGTGGAAACCATTGCGGCGATAAGCAGCAGCGCGAGCGCCGCCAGGAATTTCTTACGTAACATTCTGTTCACTCCCTTGTCTACATTGTGGATCCGCTGCGGATACTATTACATTCGTAGGGCGGACAGAAAAAAGTGGGGTGGCATTGATGAATATTCTGTGACCGGCGCTGTGTAAAGAAGTGGAAGGCATATCGCCAAGGCTGATCCATGATTCGTGTTGCAATCCCATGCAGGAACAGGATACAATAATGGAGATATCTGGATGGTACAGCACGAAGGGGGGCATACATGGAATTACAGGATGCGGGACGCGCGCTGCTTTTTTCTCTTGCAGCAGGGCTTTCTACGCTGTTTGGCGCGCTGGTTGTTTTTTTTGTGAAAGGAAAAAGTGAAAAGGCTGTCACTGCCTCGCTGGGGTTTGCTGCGGGCGTCATGATAAGCGTTTCGTTTTTGGATATGCTGCCCAATGCGGCGGCTGCGCTTTCCGAGTGGGCGGGGCCAAAGCTTGGCGTTATTTGTATGATTGGCGCATTGGTCGTTGGGGTTTTGATTGCGGCCGGTATCGATCATTTTGTACCGCACGAGCATTTGGAAGGCCAGGAGCAATCCCACGGGAACATGTACCGTCTTGGCATGATGTCCATGCTGGCGATTGCGGTGCACAATTTTCCGGAGGGAATTGCGACGTTTATGGCGGGCATCTCGGATGCAAAGCTGGGGCTTTCCATTGCGGTGGCCATCGCAATGCACAATATTCCCGAGGGCATTACGGTTGCCATGCCGGTTTATTATTCCACAGGCAACAAAAAGCGGGCGCTGATGTTTACGTTCCTCTCCGGCATATCCGAGCCGATGGGCGCTCTGTTGGCGTTTTTACTGCTTCGCCCGCTGATCAATGATCTGGTGCTTGGCTTTGTGTTTGGGCTGGTATCCGGCATTATGCTCTACATTGCCGTTGAAGAGCTTATTCCGTCTTCACGGCAGTACGGGTACACCCGGCTCGCGCTGTTCTCTACCATTGCGGGAATTTGCATCATGCCGCTTACCCATATCCTCTAGTACACTGCGCGCCGCTGCGCGAGAATAAATTGGGGGGATTTTTTATGCAGACAACAGGAATCATCATTGGTCTTTCAATCAGCATTGCAATTTGTTTTGCATTGCCCGTTGTATCGTTTCTTGTCATGCGGGGGAAAAAGCTGCGTATTGGGCGCGCTTTTTTCACCGGCGTGCTTGCGTTTTCCGTTTCGCAGATTCTGCTTAGGATTCCGCTTTTGAACCTGTTGGGGCAAACGCCGTTTATGCAGCAACTCTCACAGAATATTGTCCCCTATGGGCTGTTTCTGGGGTTTACCGCCGGGTTGTTTGAAGAGTGCGCCAGGTTTGTTTTCTGCAAGCTGATGCTCAAAAAGAACAGACGGTATGAGGACGCCATAGCGTTCGGCTTTGGGCACGGCGGAATTGAAGCCATACTTTTGATCGGGTTCACGCTGATTAATTCTTTGGTACTCTACATCGCAATGATCAACGGCGACCTGACCGCTATGGTGGGCGAGGAGATGGCCGCCACCATCGCCGGGCAATTTGCCGGACTCGCCCCTATTACCTCGATGCTCGGAGGAGTGGAGCGTATATTCGCGGTGATGCTGCACATCGGCTTCTCTGCAATGGTATTTTCGGGGTTTGTGCGGAACCAGCCCGGCAGGTATCTCGTGTATGCAATTCTTGCGCACACGGCGGTGGATGCGTTTGTCGTAATTGTGCCTTCCTTTGTACCGATGAGCGCCCTTGCGCTTGAAGGGATCGTGCTGGTGTTTGCACTGCTGTTCCTCTGGTACACACTGCACGCAAAGAAGAACTTCCCCGCAGCAGAACTCCCTGCGGAGGCGATTGGTGTAATTCCAGCGCAAGATATCGAGCCGGAACAAAATGCGCAGAACCCTACAGATCAGTAAAGCAACCAATATAGAGATGTGAAATGCACGCCTCTCACTCTAAGCAGCCAAGAAAATGTGGTTTACATAAGATGAAGGGTTATCTGGCTTTTGCCGGATAACCCTTCATTTCGTGGAAGGTCAGTTCTTTCTGCCCGCAATTTTCGTATGTTTACTTCGCCGCGTTCCGGCCCGCAATCTGTCCATAGGTGAAGATATCCGCAATCGCGTTGCCGCCAAGGCGGTTGCCCGCGTGGATGCCGCCGGCGACTTCACCTGCTGCCCACAGGCCTTCAATCGCGGTGCCGTCTGCCTTGAGCACGCGCGCTTCGGTATCAATGACCACGCCGCCCATCGTATGGTGCAGGGAGGCCTTTCTCGGGCTGATGCAGATGTACATGTTGGGGTCCGCATCCAGCGCTGCAAGGTCGATACCGCCCGCGATGACTTCCTTGCCGAAGTCGTCGTCATGCTGGTTGGTAACGTAAGTGTTGTACTTTTCGATGGTTGCGCGCAGCGCTTCTTCCGTAAACGCAGGCGCAACGCCAGCCGCCGAATTCTTGGAGGCTTCCGCCACCTCTGCAAGCGTGTTACCTACCCAGATGTGGCCGCCGTCGACCATGGCCTGAATGCGCTCATCGATCTCAGTGCCCTTGAGGAACTGGGAAGGATTGTTGCTGTCACCACGGCCTGCGTAGATGATGTAGAATATGCCGTCATCCAGCGCAAGGGATGCTTTTGCCAGTACGTCGCGCTCCGCATATTCATTGACGAAGCGGTTGCCCTGCCCGTCAATCCAGATCTGGGCCGAGGCATCGCCCCAGATACCATCCGTCATTGTGCCCTTTACCGGGGAGGAGGAGGGCATCATCTGCGCCACTTCCATGCCGGTAAGGCCGGCGCCGATGGCTTCCGCCATCACAATGCCGTCACCTTCATTTGTGCCAAGGTTGGTGGAAAGCGTACGGTCGGTCAGGTCTTCGCCCCAGTATTTGTCATACTGCTTTACCATGGCTGCATTTGCAGCATAGCCGCCCGTTGCAAGCACAACGCCCTTGGTGGTGTTAATGGTGATCTTGGTGCCGTCAGCCTGCTCGGCCTTTGCACCCACAACCTTGCCATTTGCATCCACCAAAAGTTCGGTGCCGCGGGTTTCCGTATAGATGACAACGCCGTTTTCCTTTGCGACCTTCTCCATCTGGGGAATGCGCTCTGCGCCGGACATGAACGTATGGGTTCTCGGCCACATTGCGCCAAGCACGGTGCTAAGGCCGGTGCTGCCGTTTTCCTGCGTAGCCTTACCGTATATGGCATTAAGGCCAATTTCGCCCATCCATTCAAAGGAAGGCAACGCCTGCTCCGCTAACACGCGGGCCAGGTCGATATCGGAGGCAATCCAGTTACCATCGGTAAGCTGGCGCAAACCGCCAATGTAAATCTGCCACATATGCATGGCAACAGAGTCAAAGCCCGGCATATCCTTGCCAGCCGTCTTGCCCTTGTTGACCGCATAGAAGTCACTGATATCCTTCTTGACCTGAGCAAGGACGTCCTTCCATTCCGGGAACACATCAAGCTTCAGCTTGGGATCATTTTCATCCATGGCAAGATAGCTGTCCATGGTATCCTTCTGCGCCTTGGTCAGCGTCATCAACGCCTGCGCTTCCGGGTCTACCGCGTTGTACGCAGCGCCCGCCATCAGCGTGTTGCCGCCGAGTATGGAGCCTTTTTCGATCAATATGACCTTTGCGCCCTGCTGTGCCGCGGTGATTGCCGCAGAGAGGCCCGCGCCGCCGCCACCCATGACGAGCACGTCCGCATCCCAGGTTTCGTCGGCCTTCGGGGTTGCGGTGTATGCGTTGGCTTTCAATGCGTCAACATCAAGCCCTGCGTTCTTTGCCGCATCCGCAACCGCGCCCATGATGCCATAGCTCGAAAGCGTAGCGCCCGTTACCGCATCCACGCTCAGGCTCTGGTGTTCCACGATCTGTGCGGGAATGCGCTCTTTGGCAACCGCGGTGACATTCTCCGTCTCCGCATAGGTGACGTATTCAATGCCCGTAATGATGCCCTTATCTACCGTAATGCTGACCTTGATCGGCCCCTGCATCCCGTGGCTTTCACCCTCAAACGTTCCGGAAATATCCGCGGAAGGGTTTGGGGTTTCCGCCGCCTGCGTCGCTTCAGGCGCCGTGGTCGGCTCGACAGCCGCCGGCTGCTGCGCGCAGCCTGCGCCCAGCGCAAGCGTCATAAGCATGACGAGCGCAAAGGCCAACATTCTGGTTTGTTTTTTCATTTCTGTTCCTCCTTACGATATCATGTGAAAATCTTCACAAAAGACAGAATACACTTTACAATCGTTTTAAAGTCAAGTACCATAATTGTGTTTTCTATAACAAACGCAAAAATCCCACCATCTGTTAGGTAATTC
>JAEXTB010000343.1 GCA_023453725.1 Bacillota bacterium
GGCTTATCCTCTCTATAGTTGCCAAGCCAATAAAGCGGGCGAGGTTACCCTCGCCCGTTTTGCATAGCAGAACACATCAGTTAATATTTTCAGGAGTAACGGTAATTGTACAACCTTTACTAATAACAAACATACTTCCTTCATATCCGGTATGGAGGTTGCGGCCCCTGGCCTTGAGATCGCAATTGCCGCAGCTTTTGAGGCAATCTCCAGCGCCTCCTCCACCGGTATTTAACATAAAAACCAGATCCCCAACCGGGAGATTCTGTTTACGCCTCAGCTGATTATCGGCAATAGCGTAAGCCGTGTGTGATAAACGGCATCTGATACAGGCAGTCCATGGACCAAAAGGTTCAATCGTGTTCACGTCAGAAATGCAAACGCCCACCCCGTGAGAGGTGGGCATTTTACTGATATATGCTGAGGCACGATTTGATGTTAACCGCGCTTTTCTATTGGTGCGTTAATGAATCCGCCGCGTTCCAGCCTACAACGGCAAAGCGTCCCCCGGTATGTTCATCCACTTTATTGATCCAGGCGATCTCATTGCTCGCCTTCGCCAAAAGCAATTCATTTGATGTTTGTGTTTGATAGAGGGAGGCGTTGATGACCCACCACCGCGCAGCAATCCCGGCCCGCTTAAGATCTTCTTCCAGCCGCATCGCTTCATATACCGGTGTGGCTTCAGCAAGCGTGACAATCAGCACCTCGGTTTCTTTTTCATTCCGCAGCCGCGGCAGCAAATTCCTGACAGACTCAGGGATATCGCCCTGCGAGCGTTGAATTTCTCTATGATAGCTCTGCGTGGAATCAAGCAGCAGCAGCGTATGTCCGGTTGGAGCGGTATCAATTACAACAACTTCGTTCTCCGCCTTTTCAACAATCTGCGCAAACGCCCGGAACACCGCGATCTCCTGCGTACAGGGGGAGCGCAGATCTTCCTCTACATAGGCAATATCGTCCTCTGCCATCGTCTCCCTTGCTTTAGAGAGCACTTCATCCTGGTACTTCTTAAGTTCCGCGTGCTCGTCAATATGGCTGATGGACAGGCCGCCGCCTTCTGCCGCTACATAGTGGAGGTGGGCGGCCGGGTCTGTCGTGGTCAAATGCACGCGTTTTCCCATTTGCGCCAGTCCCGTTGCGATTGCCGCGGCAATGCTAGTCTTCCCTACTCCCCCTTTGCCCATTGTAAAAATGACGCGCTTATCCTTGCTGTACAGTTCCTCAATGACATCAGAAAGCTGCATGATATGTTTGGCATGCAACGTTTCTTCTTGTCTTTCACATTGGTTTGATGTAAGCAGCGCGCGAACGTTTCGTACCCCAGTGACCTGGTATGCCCGAAGCGGAATCCAATATGTCTGAATTGCTTTTAAATGCTCCGGCATTGCGGCAAGGGCGCTTTGCTGCCTTTCATAGAGGTTTTGTGATACAAGATCGTCATAGGATGGCAATATGCCGTTTAATATCAGCATTTGATTGTTTACGCCTAGGCTTTTCAGTTCCCCGGATGCACGCTGCGCTTCCCTGAGCGGAATCTCTTCCGGGCGGGATACCAGTATCAGCGTGGTTGCGCTGCGGTCCGATAATGTCTCGACCGCATTTTTATAGACCGCCTTCTTGCTTTCCAAACCGGAAAGCTGCCCCAGACAGGAAGCTCCATGCGTGTTCTCGCTGATAAAATTGCTCCAGGCGGAAGGAAGCTGCAGCATGCGAAGCGTATGGCCTGTGGGAGCTGTATCGAATATGATGTGGTCATATTCGCTTGCAATCTCCTGATCGGTCATAAAACGTGAAAACTCATTGAATGCGGCAATCTCCACGGTACAGGAACCCGAAAGCTGCTCTTCCATGTTCTTTAGAACAACCTCGGGCAGCTTTCCCCGGTATGGCCCAACGACGCTTTCACGGTATTCCGCAGCCGCCTGTATGGGGTCCAGATTGGATACCATAAGATTGGGAACGTCTTGAATTGGCGTTGCTTTGTTGGTCAGGGGCGTTTGGAAAACATCCTGCAGGTTGGAAGCAGGGTCCGTGCTGACCAACAGTACTCTTTTTCCGTTGTCCGCAAGGGATACGGCAGTAGCGCAGGCTGCGGACGTCTTGCCTACGCCGCCTTTGCCGGTGAAAAACAGATATTTGGTAAACGCAATTGCTTGCGGATGAAAACTGTTCACGTTATCCTCCACTCTTCTAGCTCAGCTATTCGTCAGATTCAGCAGCATTTCCCATCGGAACAGCCGCAGCCGCCAGGCTTCTTTACCGTAACCTTAACCGCTTTAATTTTGTCAACCGGAGACTCTGTCGAGATTCCAAGAAGGCTTTCAAACTCCTCATTGGTAGGATACCTTCCGGTTATGATGATTTCGCCGTCCACAACAACAGCGGGCAGTTTATCTACGCCGTTCGTCATAAGAAACGCATTAATTGCCTCGTTGCTGATAAATTCCTGTGGCGCACTGGTGAGATTAAACCGCTGTACCTCTATGCCTTTTTTCTTTAATGTGTTGAGTACGGTAGAGACCCTAAGCAATTCCGGGTCCACCCCTACGCCACAAAGGCCGGTGGGGCAGCACATGGCAGGCTCATAAATGGACATGGTTTTCATAACGATACCTTCTTTCATTGAATTGACTTGGGACTCCCGTCCCGTAAAAAACCGTTTGAGATTATCGGGCAGCATATAATGATTTTCTTCCTGCGAGATCTGCCCGTAAATCGCCCGCAGTATACCATCCATCAGCATTGCTTTTGGCGGTTGTTCAAATGTTTCGCCTTCATAGGTAAATGTCCGGCAATCCACATCATCCCCACAGATTTCTCCGCAGCTGCAACAATTGCTTTCTGTAAGATTGCCACAGATGTCGACGCCGTTTACCCGAATGGTTGGCGAGCTGAAAAAGCGGTACTGTTCCGCAAGCGCTCTTGTGGTGATATTCACTTTGTTGACCTGAACCTTGTAGCCAAGTGTGGCCAGCACGCCGGAAAGCTCCAAAAGCGCCTCTGCTAAGGTACTGTCTGTCGCCATACAGCGTTCACAGGTATTCAAATCCAGATACAGAAAATCAATTTTCAATGTTTTCACGGTATCCACCAATCCTTTTAAATCAACTGATCTCTAACTTCAAGCTTTTTTCTTCGGGAACCACCCTTGCGTTTTATTAATGAATCTGACAAGCAAAAGCATAACAGGGACTTCTGTGAGAACTCCAACCGTGCAAGCAAGTACTACCGGAGAATCGGGGCCGAAAAGAGCGATCGCAACCGCTACCGACAATTCAAAGAAATCCGAGGCCGCGATCAAGGATGCCGGAGCGGCGATGTTGTGCGGCTGTTTCGTCCATTTGCATATCAAGTAGGTAAAGTTGGCGGAGATTACATTTTGCAGAATCAACGGAACCGCGATCAACAAAACATAGAACGGTTGCTCTAATATGATGTCTCCTTGGAAGGAGAAGATGATGGCCAACGTGAGAAGCAGCCCCAAGGTCGTGATGCCGTCAAACTTGGGAACGAACTTTTCATTGAAATACTGTTCACCCTTTTTCCGAATCATGAGGAAGCGTGTGAGCGCGCCGCCCGCCAGCGGCACCACGACAAACAGAATGATGGAGAAGACAAGGGTATCCCACGGGATATGAACGCCGTTTACCCCCAGCAACAATTGTACCAGCGGCACAAACAGCACGAGGATCAAGAGGTCGT
>JAEXTB010000003.1 GCA_023453725.1 Bacillota bacterium
GATATTCGCTTCATACGCGCGCGTCGACGCCATCATATCCACCATTTCAGTCACTTCGTTGACATTGGGGTAGCGTACATACCCGTTTTCATCCGCATCGGGATGCGTCGGGTCATATTCGGTTTTAAAATCCGACATATCATTCGCAATGGAAGAGACCACAACGCCGCGCCCCGCAACCTGATTGCTCTGGTCCTGCTGCGCCCTCTCAAAAAACGAAGAGAACGTCGTGGCGCCGGGACGCTCCGAAAATACGGCTACCCGGCGGCGGTAAGGTTCACCGCTTGCCGTCTTGGTTGTGGTCGCGTTTGCAATGTTTTGGCTGATGACATCCATCCGCAGCCGTTGGGCGGTCAGCGCAGAGCCGCTGATATCAAGTGAGCTTAAAAATGCCATACTTTACTTCCCTTCTCTGATTGCCATGCCAAGACGCGAAAATTCACTGTTCATCTGTTCGGTTAAGGTATAGTAATATATCGTGTTGCGCGCCAACGCAACGTTTTCGGCCTCAACGTCCACGTTGTTGCCGTCCATACGCATGGTAAGGTCGTCGTTCTGAGAAACAACCGGGGAAATATCGCTCAGGCGCTGCGCCTGTGTGGATCCGTTAAAATTAAAGTGGCTATCCCGCGTACGGCTGTTTGAAAACTCCTCATTTAGCCCGTTTGCGGTATCAACAATATCCTCATTTGGGGAAAATACAATGTGCTTGTCCCGCGTTCGTTTGTTTTCATACTGTGATGAAATGTTATTGGAAAACGCATCCTGCTGCGCAATTTCATCACCCGGCGCGGATTGGGCCTGTACCTGATCCTCAAGCGCTTTTTTGAACATGGTTTCAAAGGCTACGCTGGAGGATTTGAAGTTCGGCGTCTCCGCATTGGCAATGTTGTTTGTGATAACTTCGTTCCGGAGCCAAGCCGCGTCCATTCCTTTTTGCAACAGATCAATGCTGTTGAACATTTTCTGTATCATGGTTCAGCTCACTCCTTCCGCAGAACGATAGGCCTCATAATTGGACAACACCTTGGAAACATAGCCGCGTACGCGTTCACTGATTTTTGCATACTCCGAAGCGTTGTCCGGATCGGTAATGCCCAGCCCGGAAATCCGGCCGGGGCCAGTATTGTACGCCGCCAAAGCCAAGCGGATGTCTCCGAAGCGGTCAATGAGACTTTTTAAGTACTTCGTCCCGCCGTTAATGTTTTGCGCGGGGTCAAAGGAATTTGTTACGCCCAGCGAAGCCGCTGTACCCGGCATGAGCTGCATCAGCCCTTCTGCGCCGGCGGAAGACACCGCATTGGAACGGTAGCTCGATTCCGCCTGTATCACGGCTTTCACCAGCGCTTCATCCAACCCGTTCTCCTGCGACGCATTTCTAATGAGCGCATCGTAGGCGGAAGGATCGCTCACAACTGCAGGTTGAGGCGCAACTGCAGCCGGAGTTTGCGCTGCCAGTTTGCCCGAAAGAAGGCTTGAAAACTGTGGAACGGTAAAACCCACTCTTGCCGCATTTGCGTTGAGCGCTGATTGTACCTGCTCCAATTTGGTTAAATATATCCCTCTAACCGTATCCATACAGCAGACCCTTCTTATACAAAATGAGTATATCATAACAAAACGGGCGCATTCAACAATTTGTTCATATTTTTGCATGCTGTAATGCATAAGCTCCCGTTTTTCGTCGAATGATTTCCAGAAAAGCCATATATATGTGCCGCTTCCAGATGGGAACCATACAGACTATTTCATATATATCCGGTGCTTATTTTGCGCCCGTCATTTCGTCATGCCACCGGCACATGCGGGAGGAAATCTCTGAAAGCGGCAGCTCTGCCTGTACCGCGCCGACAGTGTTGGCCACCATCGGCATGCCGTACACCACACAGGTCTCCTTGCTTTGCCCAATGGTATACGCGCCCTTTTTGCGCATACTCAAAAGTCCTTTTGCGCCGTCGCTTCCCATGCCAGTCAGAATAATGCCAAGGGCATTCGGTCCTGCGGCTTTGGCGACCGACTCAAACAGCACATCAACGGAGGGACAATGCCCGCTGACTTTTTCTCCTTTGTAGCACTTCACGCGGTATCCCTTTGTGGACCGCTCCACTTCCATTTGAAAATCCCCCGGGGCAATGAGTACCCGGCCCGGCAAAACAAGATCTCCATCCTGCGCTTCCTTTACCTCAAGCGCGCCCGAATTGTTGAGGCGTTCGGCATACATTCTCGTAAATACGGGCGGCATGTGCTGTACGACGACAATGCCAGCCGAAAAGCTCTTGAGGCTGTTGAGTATAGTGGCCGTTGCTTCCGTTCCGCCGGTCGATGCGCCGATTGCCACCAAAAGGCTTTCGTTGACGGAAGTGCCGCTCGACCTCCTGACAATCTCGCCCAGGTTCTGGCTCTTCTTGTGCTTGTACTGGCCCACCTTGGAAATAGACGCGATTTTGATCTTGATCACAAGCTCGGAAATAAACGCGTTGCGGTCACCCTCTTCCATCGTGGACGGCTTTGCTACAAAATCGACCGCGCCCGCCTGCATGGCGTCGAGCACGACGTTGGGCGTGGAGCTGACCACCAAGACCGGCAGCGGATACTGCGGCATAAGCTTTTTCAAGAACTCCAGCCCGTTCATCTTGGGCATATCCACATCAAGCGTCATGACGTCGGGCTTGAGTTCAAGGATTTTATCCCGTGCCTGATAGGGATCGGACGCTTCCCCCACCACTTCAATACCCGAGTCCTTGGAAATATTGCTGCTGATGAATTGCCGCATAAAAATCGAATCGTCTACAATCAAGACGCGCGTTTTTTTCAATGCCATTGTTTTCAACCCTTCCTATAGACGGAGGGCATGACATAGCTCAAGCCCGTTGAGGCCCTGTCCACTGATTCCGAATGGCCAACAATTAAGTAGCCGCCGTCGCAAAGGACGTTACAGAACCGGCCGACAAGCTCCGCCTTTGTTTTTGCATCAAAATAAATCATGACGTTGCGGCAGAATATGACATGGAACTTTTTCTTAAAGGGGAATGTGTGTTCCATCAAATTAAACTTTCGGAATATGACTTCCTTTTTCAGCTCGGGCTTTACCACAAGCCTGCCGTCCGTCTGGGGTTCAAAATACCGGATGCGCCAATGGCCGGGGATGTTCCCCGTATCTTCCGCGCTGTAAATTCCATGGTGCGCAATGTCCAGTACCTTTTGTGAGATATCCGTTGCTAAGACCCGCTTGTCCCATACGCTCCCCTCGGCTCCGAAAAACTCGTCATTGAGCATGGCAAGCGTGTAGGGCTCCTGGCCAGTAGAGCAGCCTGCACTCCACACGCGCAGGTCATGATCCCGCACGGCCGCTTTTAAGCCCGGCAGAATGCTCTGCCTGTAGAAATCAAAATGTGCCCATTCCCGCATGAAATACGAATAGTTGGTGGTAAGTGCGTTGATGACGTTGGTAATCTCCATGCCCGTCTTATCCTGAAAGAGCACTTTGAAATACGCGGAATAACTGCTGTACCCATTCTTTTGCAGGTACTGGTTCATCCTGCCTTCAATGAGCGTTCGTTTTTTAGAGAGATTGATGCCGTAATCGCGCCTTAAATACTCTGTCAGCGTCAGAAATTCCTGATCGCTCAGCTTAATCATGTCCTTGTTCTGCACAAAGCTTTCCATAGTAGACCGCCTTTTGTTCACTTTTAAAAAAGAAAAGGGCTTACTGTATATATCGGCATAATTCTTAGGAACATAACATACTTTGTCGATTTTCGGGGAAGCGTAAAAAAGGCGCGCCGCGGAAAAATTCCTGCAAAACGCGCCCAAAAACCAGCTTTTTATAATGGTTATTCGTAAAGCAAGGCAGTGCAGTCCAACAACAGTTTTACTTTTCCATCGGTCTTGCTGATGCCGCTGATATAGCCCGCCTGCATATCCTTCATCGCCGGAGGCGCCACAATATCCTGTTCCTCAATGGTGAGGACTTCAGATACTTCGTCGATTATCAGCCCCACGGTCATCTCCTGGACTTCCACCACCACGATGCAGGTCCGCTCGTCATATTCGGCGGCAGGCTTTTTAAACTTCAGCCGCACGTCAATGACCGGGATGATTTTTCCCCTTAAATTCGTAATTCCTTTGAGATACTCCGGCGCGCCCGGCAAGGGAGTTACCGGTAAAATACCGATGATCTCGATGACATTGCTGATGGCAATGCCGTAAGTTTCATCCCCAAGCAGGAACGTCAGATACCGGTTCTGCTGCGTATCTTCCACTTCGATCGCTGCGGTGTTCTGTAGAAAGGCCATGGCCTGTTACCCCTTTCGCTCTGTAACTGTGAACTGCTGTCGCTTAATAATACAAATCTACAATCATACCGCGAATATCGTCCACGATGCTCAAAAGCTTGATGTTTTCAGCCTCATTTTTCAATATTTCCGCAGCCAGCTCATCCAACTTGACGTTTACTTTGCGGATGAGCGCAAATACCTTGTGGCGGCCCCTCAGATCAAACTGGCTGGTTTTGCTGAACGCATATGCGTTGCTTACGGTTTCGTTGAGCAGCTCGCTGATCAGCGTGCGGTATTTATAAAACTCCGCGATATCGGCCTTTTTTCCCACGATTTCACCCTGGTCCAATATCCGTCCCTTGAGCGCCTTGAGGTACTGCTCATATTCCGCAGCATCCGAATCATGCTTTTGGCGGGAGAATTCCCGGGCAAAACCGGAGGAAACCCTTTTTTCCTCTACCGGGCCAAGCGGCTGTGCGCTTGAGAACACCGTTGACGTTTCTTTGATTCTCACGGTATGCTCCTGTCTCTTTTCCTAAAAGCGTCAAAGGTTGATGATGAGCTCTTCTTCCTCGGGCTTTAACAGCTTGGTGCAGTCCAGAAGAAGCTTTACGCTGCCGCCGGTCTTGGCAATTCCATTGATGCACCGGTTCTGGGACAGCCCTTCAAACGTAGGCGGCGGCACGATATCCGCTTCATCGATGTTAATGACATCCGCGACATTTTCAACAATCAAACCCGCGTTGATGTTGCCGTTATCGATGATGATGATACAGGTTCTTTCCCCGTATTCCATGGGCGGCATTTTAAAGCGCAGCCTCAAATCCATGACAGGTATGACCTTGCCGCGAAGATTGATAACCCCCTTGATAAACGCCGGCATCTCGGGGAGCGGCGCAATGGGCATTAACCCGATAATTTCGGTGACAAACCCGATATCAAGCCCATAGACTTCCTCGCCAAGGCCGAATGTGAGGTATCGGCTTTGCTGTATTTCCTCTATTTCTTCAAACGTATCCCTCTGCATAAAAGACATTGCGTTCCCTCCAAGAATTGTGCTGCGCCTTTTCCCGCGGCTTATTTTCTCATATCAATAAAAACACTGTCCGCCACAGTGTATGGGTTTACATACTGCTGCATCTGTTTGCCGGATTGGCGGATGTTTTTCAGCTCCGCCTTGTAAAAAAGCAGCCGCTCCTCGACGTACGCCTTGCACTGTTCATCCAGGCGTCTGATCTCTTCGAGCATTTCCCGCATCCCGGAAGAGAGAACCCTGCCGCTGCCATCGGCTGTGTGCTTAAAATCAAGCGCGTCAATTTTCGCACGCACCTCTT
>JAEXTB010000067.1 GCA_023453725.1 Bacillota bacterium
ACGTTATTCCAATAAATTAACCGATCGCTCATTGCTTCTCCAATTCATTAAGCTTATTCTTAAGACGGTCTATTTCACATTCAATTTTATGTAAGTTCGAGTACCCCCTTACTATTAGGCAAACCTAATATCTCGACTTAAAGACAACAAACAAAACGGATTAACGCGAATGGAGTGCAATAAGCCTTTTCCGCGTTACCACACCGGTGACGGGGCTCTCGATTTCTACTTACTTTCTTTCGGCTTCCAAACTGGTTTTTTTAGGTTACACCACCTCAGCTCACTAGCACGCAGGTAATGATTGCATCTAGCCATGCGGGGAAGTGCAGGCGATTTGATGCCGGGTACGGTACGCCCTTTCCATATGTTGATATTACGTGGGCCGGAGACACGGCATTATTCATAAAGAACCTTACGTACATCATACATGGTGTTTAGAGTCTGATAGCTTGCAGGAGAAAAGTTGTTAATTGTCCAAAAGCTTACCCCTCCCAAGTTGTAACTTGAAACAAACTCCAATCGGTAGCGGATGCCTATCTCATTGTCAAATGAAACCACGTGCTGCACCCCTCCATCATCGACATAATTGAAATACGATACTTGCGTTCCGGGATCGAACCTTATTTCCGCTCCCGTACTTGCAGCAAGAGCCTCGGCCTCATTGAAAGAAACGGTACGCGCCGATGAAAAGGCTTGGTATGGTAAAGTCCAGTCAAAGCCGTAATTGGGCATACCCATGAGTATCTTTTGACTGGGGATAACTGAGATGGCGTAGTCGAGGACCCGCTGCACCTGCTCGACAGGTGAGGTTGCAATGGGAGGACCAAACGTATATCCCCATTCGTAAGTTGCAAGGATAACGCGGTTGACGAGAATGCCCAGTGCAGGATATTCATAAGCCTCATACTGGGCTCCAAGCTGCCCTGCGCTAACCTTTGGCGCAACTGTTATAGCCGTAAAGTAGCCGAGTGAACGCAATCTCTCGGTGACCGTTTGCAAAAACTGATTATAGGCCAACCGGTCAATGGGATAAACGTATTCAAAATCAATATTCAAGCCGTAGAAAGATTTGGAGTCCAATACGGCGATTATGTTGCTGAGAAGCGTCTGCTGCACCTGATTATCAGTGAGTATGGTATGGGCCAACGCGCTTGAAAAGCCCGCAGTTGCTTCAATGTTAGTAATGACCATCATGGGGGCTACGCCTGCCTGCCAAGCAGCTTGAATTAATTGGGTATCATCAATCTCGACGAGAGAGCCATCCGCCAGGACCTGATAACTGAATATACTCAAATAAGTCAGGTAAGGTAATGTTTCTGCCAACACTTGAGGCTCGATATCTGGGAAAGCAAATCCATTCACATCAATTGAGCGCCGGACAAAGATATCCGGAATATGAATGACTTGCCCTACAGATATCGTGTATGGACTCGTAATCTCAGGATTTGCAGAATGCAAATAGGCTGTCGTAATGCCAAAGGCTGCGGCAATAGAAAAAAAGGTGTCACCGGGTCTTACAACATAATCAATCATACGCCACACCCCAAATTATGATAGTTTATGAATATGCTATTTTCATGGGGAAATGAGGCATGGAGCAGATTTCTCAAAATTCTCGTTCCAACCATGGCAGCAGTTTGCCAGTTGCGTTATTGAGTATTTGATCACTAATAACGAAAGCACCTTGAAATCATGTACTATACGTTTTGCATTATCCAAAAACCCGAGCGGCTCGCCGAACTTCCCATTATGTTTAGCATCGGCGCGATGAACTGAACTTCCGATTATGTTTATCAGCGGCTACAATGTGAACTTCCCATTATGTTTAACCTGAGACTCAGCGATAAAGATAATCATAACAGGTATTCAATGATCATCTCCCCCCCGCTACGCAAATTACAAAAAAAGAAGATGCAATGGACGTTAGTGTTTTTTAGCGTAAGCTCTATAGATGAGCTCTTAGCAATTGCACAACCCCGTTGTACGGCATTCTAGAAAGCCGGATAAGCCAATGCATAACATTGTACCTTCTGATCCTAAACGAGCAAACGTCCAAATAATGAATCTGGGGCATCAAAGGAGTAGGGCTGCTTGGATGATAAAATATGGTTTTCAAAACATCTTTTCAGAGGTAGAATAAGTTCGTACTTCAAAAAAGTGTTCGTGGGAAGGTTTCCAAATAACAAAATGGTTCCCGCTTTTGGGCGGTACGTTCTCGCATCTACGTTTGATTGCGTTTGATTGCGTTTGATTGCGTTTGCTTGCATACGCGTTCCCAGTTGACCTTAGTGCGGTCCAACGCTTTTGCTTGTGTTTCGTCGCGCTTTGATCCACGCTACTGTTTATTGTGTGCTTTTCCCCAAATATTTTTCGGAGGACGCAAGATGCTTCATAGCAAAAAACTCGCCAAGCGGGCTTTGCCTCTTTTTACGGTTGTTCTGATGATCGCATTCGCAACGGGCTGTGGCGCTCCAAAGCTTTCCGCCAAGTTCGATGAGGAAGCCGTAAAACAAAAGGCTCAGGATGTGATTGCCCTGCTCAACGCACAGGACTCTGCGGGCATACGGGAACTCTCCGTACAGGTCCTGAAAGACGCGCTCACGGACGATACATTCGCGCAGATCTACGCCGCGCTCGGGGAGGGCGGCGCATTTGTGGAAGTTACAAATTTGACGGCCTACGGTTCCACAGACAAGAGCACCGGCGTGGAATACGCTGTGGTCCAAGCGCAAGCGAAGTACGAAAAGAGAAGTTTCACATATACCATTTCGTTCGATACCGATATGAACCTCGCGGGGATCTATTATAAATAGATACAGGAAAATGCGATACTTCCAGGTGGCATGCAGGACAGCGCCAGGACATCACGTGCTGTCGGCGTATCCTTTCTAACACCGAATTTCCGGAGGAGGAACCCATGAACGAACCCCTCATTCGTTTCCAGGATGTTTTCAAGCGCTATGGATCTGTACTTGCCGTGGACGGCATGTCATTTGAGGTGCAGCGCGGCGAGATACTGGGCCTGCTGGGCCCCAACGGTTCAGGTAAAACCACGTCCATACGCCTGATGAATGGCGTTCTCTCGCCGGACAGCGGCAGCATTTCCGTATTTGGCATGGACCCGACGCGCCAGGGCAACCTGGTTCGGGCACGCTCGGGCGTACTTACCGAGACGGCCAACCTCTATGAAAGCCTGACCGTGGCCGACAACCTGACATTCTTCGCCCGGCTCTATGGCGTACCCGAAGCCGACATCCCCGGCCGCATCGACACCCTGCTGCAACAGTTCAGCTTGACGGAAAAGAGAAAAGCGAAGGTGGGCGCCCTGAGCACCGGCCTGAAAAAGCGCGCCGCTGTGGCCAAGGCGCTGATACACAACCCCGATCTGCTGTTTCTGGACGAGCCCACCTCGGGGCTGGATCCGGAAGCCGCCCGCGAGATGATTGGGCGCATCCGCACCTTGAACGCCGCGGGCGTCACCGTGTTCGTATGCACCCACAATCTGGCGGAAGCCGAGCAGTTCTGCACGCGTTTCGTATTTCTGGACTGCGGGCGTATCCTGGAGGCAGGCACGCTGGAAGAATTGGAGCGCAAATACGTGGCCGAGATCGTGCTGTGGTTGGATATGCCCGCATCCGCAGTGCCGGAACTACCTGCCGGTATATTGGGCGAGGCGGTCCACGGCGGCTTCACGGTGAAACTGCCTGGCAAGGCGTCTATTCCGGCCTTTCTGCGACAAATTTCCGCCAAGCAGGATATCTATGGCGCCACCATAGAGAATAGCAACCTCGAGGCGCTCTATTTCGACATCAGGAGGGTCAAGCCATGAACGGCCGGTCAATTACCGCACTCATGCGGAAGGATATCCGCGCCATCACGGCTAGCACGCAGATGTGGGTACCCATGCTCATCGTGCCGCTGATATTTGTCGTGTTACTGCCCGGCGTGTTTCTGATATTGGGACGCAGCATAAATCTGACGGGTGGTCAGGATGACATTCAGTTCGTCCAGCAGTTCCTGGGTGGGATTCCCCAGGGGGCGCTGCGCACGCAGATTGAAAGTTTTGGTTCGTTGGACGCACAGCTCGTCTATCTGATGATCAATTATCTCTTTGCGCCGCTGTTCCTCATGGTGCCGGTGATGACGTCCAGCATCATGGCGGCGGCGGCCTTCGTGGGCGAAAAGGAAAAGCGCACGCTGGAAACGCTGCTCTTTACTCCCTTGAGCGAAATGGAGCTGTTCCTGGGTAAGATGCTGGCTGCCTTTGTACCGGCGTTGGTCGTTTCCTGGGGCGGGTTCCTGATTTTCACGGCGGAGTTCATGATATTAGGCGCGCCGTTATTTGGGCAGCCGGTGCTCCCGGCGCCCCACTGGCTGGCTATCATACTGTGTCTGGTACCGGCGCTCTCACTGCTCATGATATTTCTCCTGTCTCTTATACCACATCTGACGCTGCCGACG
>JAEXTB010000106.1 GCA_023453725.1 Bacillota bacterium
GATCATTCTGCAACAGATGCGAGAGCATCGAGG
Source organism: Bacillota bacterium (assembly GCA_023453725.1). Lineage (GTDB taxonomy): Bacteria > Bacillota > Clostridia > Christensenellales > CAG-138 > JAEYLA01. Next base: position 34 of record JAEXTB010000106.1, read on the forward strand.
CGAGGCAGGCAAACGGCTGCTCCTGCAATGAATCCCGGAGCACCGTAAAACGGTTGAGCGCGCTGAACAGAGTCAGGCATCCTTCCTGGCAGGGCATATCCTTGAGCGACATGCGGTAGCCCCCTTTGCTTATATGGTTACAGTATAAAGCAATTACGCAAAAATGGAAACGGACAAGACGTTTTTTTCATATTCGAGATATTTTATTTTTTAATATACCTTTACAGGCGAGGTATTGCATAATATGATATAACACGTTAGGAAAAAACAGGAAGGGGGCATCGGGTTGTCTATTACGGCGGATCTGATACGCGGCCATACGGATACCATCATACTTGCGCAGCTTCTTACAAAAGACAGCTACGGGTATGAGATCAATAAGGCCATACAGGAAAGAACAGGCGGCGCCTATGAGGCGAAGGAGGCCACGCTGTACTCGGCCTTCCGGCGGTTGGAGGCGGCAGGGCTCATCTATTCCTATTGGGGGGATGAAACAACGGGCGCGCGGCGCAGGTATTATTCCATCACGCCACTGGGCAGAGCGGCTTACGAAAAAAACAAGGCGGATTGGCTGGAGGCCAAGACGCTCATAGACAGCTTGTTGTAGGGGGAACAGACATGAACGAAAAATTGCGCGTTACGGTGGAGCGGCTCTTTGCGGATGCGCCAAAGTCCCGCAGGGCAATGGAACTTAAAGAAGAACTCTTAGGCAACCTTAACGAAAAGTACAACGATCTTGTTGCGCAGGGCATGCCGGAAGAAGAAGCCCTCAAACACGTCGTCAACGGCATTGGGGATGTGGATGAACTGATAAGAGGATTAAAGGAGACGGATGTTATGGACCATACTGAAGTCCAGAGGCAAAGGAAAAAAACGGCGACTGTCGTGACAAGCGCGCTGGCGCTGATTATGTTTGGCGTATTGGCACTGATACTGGGTGTGGCGGCGTTGCACCTGAACCCCGTCGTCATGACGGTAATCATGATTGGCTTTGTTGTGGCCGCATGCTGCATGCTGGTCTACCACTTCCTGTCCCGCCCCAAGTATGTCAAGGCGGACGATACGCTGGTGGAGGAGTTTAAGCAGTGGAAGTCCGTCTCCACCAGGAGCGAGGCGCTTCGAAAATCCATCTCCTCGATCCTGTGGATGGTAACGGTTATCCTGTTCTTCCTGATCGGGTTCTTGATCCCCGGCACATGGCCGTTTGCATGGATTATTTTCCTCGTCGCCGCGGCGGTGGAAGCCATCATCAAGCTGGTGTTTCAGCTTCGGGAGGACCGTCATGAGTAACAGGAACAGCATTATCATCAGGCTTGTGATCTGGGGCGCCATTGCGCTGTTCCTGCTCAGCGCGTTATTGATGCTCCTAACCAGGACGGTAAGCGGAAAAAACGCATGGAACACAACTCTTTGGGGGGATCTTCGGACGGTGCAGGAAGAAAGCTTTTCGCTCGATGCAATCGACGAGCTGGAATTTGATTTTTCCAGCATGGATATTTCCGTCATTCTGACCCAGGAGGATGAACTGCAGGTAAAGCTTCTTGCAAACCGCGAGCTTCGCCCGGAGGAACGCTTTGTCTCCTCTTTGGACAATGGGCGGGTTGTTGTAAAAAGCCAGCCCCAGGTTGATTTCTTCTCACTCTGGACGCTCAACGGCTTTAAACGGCTCGAAGTGTACCTGCCCGAGCAGTATCAGGATGCCATTCAGGTCAGCACGGCCTCGGGAAACATTACGCTGCCTGAGACATTGAACCTCAATACGGTTACGCTTCATCTAAGCTCCGGCGACCTGCGAGGCGGCAGCGTAAGCGCAGGTCAGCTTGATCTTGGCGTGACATCCGGCAACATTACGCTCTCAAGCGTGAACAGCGGGCGCTATTCGTTTATTATATCGTCCGGTGATACGACGATTGAAGCACTCGAGGGCACAGGTTCCATCGGCAGCAGCTCCGGGAATATACGCATCGGCAGCGTCAAAGGCGGCGCGCAGGAGATCGGCTCCACGTCCGGCAATATTACGCTGGGGCAGTTTCAGGCGAACGGGCAGATCTCCACGCAATCCGGCGATATTAAAATGGAGAACGTCCTGCCCGGCGGCGACGTGAATGTGCGTGTCACATCCGGGCGCGTTTCCATCGACCTAGCAAAAGAAGCCGCAGTAAACCTGCAGGCCGACGTCACTTCCGGCGACGTCAGAAGCACGCTGCCGCTCAGCTTTGACCAGGACGGCAAGCACGCCAACGGGCAGATCGGCGCAAACCCCGGCGCGACGCTTTCCATACGCACCACATCCGGGGATATTCTGCTCTCTCAGGCGGAATAACTTGACGCTAAAAAGGGTGCGAAAAACATATTGCGGCGCTTGCGCTCCGATGCTATACTAATAAGGGCTCGAAAGAAACGCCGAAAACGCCTCCTAAACATGGAGGCGTTTTTTATTTTTTTATGGAATGGCATCTGCGGCGCAAAATAGCAAAGACACTGTTGTACACCGAAAAAAAGTATATGCACAAGGAGGACAGTATGGCAACCAAGCTGGTATTTGTAACGGGAGGCGTGGTATCATCGCTGGGCAAAGGAATCACGGCGGCATCGTTGGGGCGGCTCTTGAAGGCACGCGGCCACTCCGTCTCCATCTGCAAGCTTGATCCTTATCTCAATGTGGACCCGGGCACCATGAACCCATACCAGCATGGCGAAGTGTACGTCACCGACGACGGCGCCGAAACAGACCTTGACGTAGGCCATTATGAGCGCTTCATTGACGAGCAGCTCTCCCGCGCAAACAATACGACGACCGGGCAGGTATATTCCACCGTCATCGAGCGCGAACGCCAGGGCGGATACCTTGGCGGCACCGTGCAGGTCATCCCGCACATCACGGATGAAATCAAGGCGAGGGTGTACCGCGTGGTGGAGGAAGTCAAGCCCGATGTGTTGATTATTGAAATCGGCGGCACGGTAGGCGATATCGAAAGCCAGCCGTTTTTGGAGTCCATCCGCCAGTTGAAGACGGATTGCGCACCCGGGGACTGTTGCTTTATCCATGTCACGCTTGTCCCATATATCGCGGCTGCGGGAGAACTTAAAAGCAAGCCCACGCAGCATTCTGTCAAAGAACTATTATCCATCGGCATTCAGCCGGATATCCTTGTTTGCCGCAGCGACAGGGCGATTCCGCAGAGCATGAAGGCGAAGATCGCGCTTTTCTGCAACGTATCCGAGGATTGCGTCATAGAAAACCTCAACGCGCGCTCTCTGTATGAAGTGCCGCTGCTGTTAGAGCACAACGGCCTGTGCGACGCTGTGTGCAAGCGCCTCTTATTGCCCGCCACAAAGCCCGACCTTTGCCACTGGGCGTCCATGGTGGAGCGCGAGCTGCATCCGGATGGCAAGTGCGAAATTGCCATCGTCGGCAAATATGTCGGCCTGCATGACGCGTACCTTTCCGTTGCGGAATCGTTACATCACGGCGGCATATTCGCAAACGTGGAAGTGAACATCCGCTGGGTGGATGCCGAAGACGTCACGCGGGACGGCGTGAAAGCGCATTTAGATGGCATTGACGGCATCCTCGTGCCCGGCGGCTTTGGCGAGCGCGGTTTATTGGGCAAAATGGCAGCCATCCGCTACGCGCGTGAAAACAATATTCCCTTCTTTGGCATTTGCCTGGGCATGCAGATGGCCGTTGTGGAGTTTGCACGGAACGTGCTCGGCTTTACCGACGCTCACACCACCGAGGTGGACCCCAACACCACGCATCCGGTCGTTGCGCTCATGCCCGACCAGCGTAACCACATGGATGAAGAAGGCGCCATCCGCATCGGCGGCACGCTGCGTCTTGGCGGTTACGCGTGCGCCGTCACGCCCGGCTCCCTCGCCGAGAAGCTCTATGGGATGGATATGGTGCGCGAACGCCACCGCCACCGCTACGAAATCAACAACGGGTTTGTACCCGCGTTCGAAGAAGCGGGCGTCCGCTTCACCGGCTGGAATCCGGAGCGGCAGCTTGCTGAAATCATGGAGCTGCCCGGACATCCGTTCTTTATCGGCGTGCAGTTCCACCCTGAGTTTAAGTCAAGGCCGGACAGTGCGCATCCCATATTTGCCGGGTTTGTGCGAGCGGCAAAAACCCACGCAACGGGAAAGAAAATTTAAATGTGAAGAAACAAGAAAAAGGACGG
>JAEXTB010000232.1 GCA_023453725.1 Bacillota bacterium
GCGCTACCCGGCAACATTCTGATTGAAAAAGCGCTTTCCGCCATGCTGCTTGAGCGCGAAGAGCGCTGCGTTCTATATTTTGATATCGATAACTTCAAGGCGTACAACGACGTCTACGGCTTTGAAAACGGAGACCGCGTCATTAAGCACCTGGCGCTGTGCATCGAGGCGAACCTGCCGGAGGATGCGTTTATCGGCCATGTGGGAGGAGACGATTTTGTAGGCATTGTGGCAGTTGAAAACGTGGACGAGCTTTGCCGCGCGCTCATTGCGGATTTTGACCTGAGCATACGCGCGTTTTATAAAACGGAGGATGCGCAAAACGGTTACATCATCACAAAAAACAGGCAGGGGATGGTAGAGCAGTTCCCCATGATCTCGCTCTCCATTGCGGGTGTAAAGGTTTCTGAAAACCGCTTCTGCGATGTATATTCCCTCTCTGCCGAGGCAAGCCGCATCAAAAAGGAATGCAAGCTCATGCCCGGGAGTTCCTATCTAATTCTATAACTGATTCCCGCGATCCCTGCACCCCAAGACGGAATTTAAAGCACCCTTGCTTTCGAAGGGTGTTTTTTTCATAGTAATTCTATATCCTTACCGTTATTCTCAAAAAAGGTTGACGCTTTTGCCTGCGGAGGTTATGATAGATACACACATCAGTACAGGAATGGATCAAATATGCCGGAAAAACAACCTCCAATTGACCGTTTGCCAATGGGCGTTATGGCGGTATGCCATTGCGTATTGAATCCTGCCGCCAAAGTCATTTCCTTTCATCAGGAGGAATACGAGGAGGAGCGTGCTTTGCGCGAACAGGCGCTAAAAGCTCTGCGCGAAAACGGGGTGGGGCTTGTTCAGCTTCCCTGCCCGGAGTTTACAATGTATGGCGCGCTCAGGTGGGGGCATGTCAAAGAGCAGTTTGACAATCCTTTCTTCCGGGCGCATTGCCGGAAGCTTCTTGCGCCGATCGTTGCGCAATTGTTGGAATATGCCACGCATCCGGAACGGTTCCATCTCTTTGGCGTGCTTGGCGTAGACGGCAGCCCGAGCTGCGGCGTAAAAAAGACGTGCACTGGCGATTGGGGCGGGGAACTCTACTGCGCAGGACAAACGCAACGGCCGCTTAACCCAGCCCGGGAAGTGGAGGGACAGGGCGTATTGATAGAGGAGCTTATGGCGCTGCTGCAGGAACATGATCTTTCCCTGCCAATTTTATCGTTTCAAGAGGTTACACCTGAGTTTTTAAAGCGTTTTTCAAATAACATCAAAGGAGTATAACATGCGAAACGAAAAGACAAGGACACTGGTATTCTGCGCCCTCGCCATCGCCGCCAATATTGTGCTCGGAGTCCTGACAAGTTCATTAAAGCTCCCGCTCTATCTTGACACCATCGGCACGGTATTTGTAGCGGTATATGCCGGTCCTTGGTACGCCGCGGCAGTCGGAGGATTGACCAATTTGCTGACCGGTATTCTATTTAACGTCAAGGACATTCCCTTTCTGCTGGTCAATGTCGTCATCGGCATCGTAGTCGGATTTATTGCAAAAAAATACTCTTTCAACTTCATCGTTGCGCTCATCACCGGCCTTATTCTGAGCATCGTCGCTCCGCTCATCGGCACGCCAATCGGCATCTGGGTATATGGCGGGCTGACCGGCACGGGTATGGATTTCCTGTTCCTGTGGCTCAAGGAAAGCGGTAGTAGTATATTTGCCGCCTCCTTTATCCCCAAAGTCATCAACAATTTATTGGATAAAGTGGGTACCTGCCTGCTCGTGTATCTTATGTGGAAGAACTTCCCCATGCAGTATAAGCTGAAGGTAGCAGAGCCTACGCCCAAGACGGTGGCCTAAACTTTCATTGACTTTTTTCAAGGGCTTTGCCCCCGAATATGGGTTCCTAGGGTCGTTACGACCCTAGGCGGGGGTTGGGGCAGAGCCCCAGTATATTTAAAAGCCCTCCGGCGCAATGCCGGAGGGCTTTCTTCTCTCTTTACCTAATCTGCCAGGAGTTTTTCCACCATATTGCAAAGCTCATCAATCAGCGCGTCCCCGTCTTTGTGCGGGTCGATGCCGGTATAGGCAATGAGCCGTTCGTGGTAGTATTCCGATGCAAACGAGAACTGGAAGGACAGCACGAGATTATCAAGCAGAAAAGCGAGGCAGCCTTCCTTGGCTCCGGTTCCCTCCGTATCCCTGCGGATGGCGCGGCGGTAGGAAGCGATGGTGCGTTCCTCAATCCGCCTGGCAAGCTGCGTTGCCATGGGAGAGGGGAGGGAAGATGTTACGCCAAGATAGACGCTGTTGTAATCCGGATAGGTCAGCGCAAACTCACGCGCGCATAACAGCATGTGGCGGAAGAGCGCCACCGCGTCCCGCGGCTCACGCATTGTTTCAATCACGGGCGCAAGCAGCGTCTGCGTGCCGTAATCCACCAGCGCCAGAAACAGTGCCTGCTTGGTTGTGAAATATTGAAACAGGGAGCCGACGCTTACGCCGGCCCGCCGGGCAATCAAGTTTGTGTTTGCAACATCAAAGCCATGCTGCGCAAACTCCGCCGCGGCAGCATCAAATACCTTCTTTTGCTTTTCGGGTGCAAGCCGCAGAAACACCTTTGTTGCATGCGGGGAAGAAAATTCCATGCCTGCCTCCTCTTATAGACTAAAACAGCGGAAACAGCGTTTGGTTAAACCATGCGTAGCCAAGATCCCAGCGGGGAAGTATGGAAAGCGTACCCAGTAACCCGATGAGCACCCACAGCAGCAGCACGGCGGTAATGGAGAGCGATACTGCGGAGACCCATGCAACACCCGGCTTGAGATCCTCTTTTTCCGGCAGGTTTTTGAGCCGCTTCATCGCGCGCTCTTCAAGGGCCGCAGCCTCCTCCTCCGTATACCGGCGGGGCTTGTCCACAGAATTAGAAACAGTCTTGGGCGTTTCCGGCGCTTCGCTTGCACCGCCCACGCGCATCATCCTGCTCAGGCGCACCTGCTTGGCGGTAAGCGCGTCCAGCCAGCCGTAAAGATCACCAAGGTACGGCCCCTTGGCGCGAATGGTTTGGTACATTTCCCGAAAAACGGCCACAACCACATGCTTGGCCTCTTCGTCGTTGTGCGTAGAATCGAACGCAATACGGTAGACCGTCTTGTTATAGCGTGTGTACAGTGTCGCAAAGGCTTCACGATCCCCCTGCTGGATACGCCTCATCAATGCGTTGAGATCCATACCCGTACCTCCCCCTGTCGTTCTTTTCATTTTATCATGCAAAGTTCGACACGCAAAGGGGATGCCGTTGCGATACGCGCTTATTTTGTGCGAAAAATTCCCATGTTATCGCTCCGGTCATAATCCTGCCGCATAAACAATAGGCTGTAAGGCGGGGGTGTTGCCTGTGGAGCATATCAACTGGAAACGGGTTTTTTCCATTGCGGGGCTTATTATATTGCTCATTCTGTTGCTGCGCGGCTGTATTTACGCATGCAGCAAGCAGCCGGATACGGCGGAACATGATGAGCCGGGGGCAGGGAGAACCGTCCAGGTCTACGTAAAAGAAACAGGGAAAACCGTTTCCATGCCGGTGGAAACCTATCTTGAACGGGTAGTGGCGGCGGAAATGCCCGCCTCTTTTCATGTGGAGGCGCTAAAAGCGCAGGCTGTTGCGGCGCGCACGTATACATACAAACGCATGGCGGACGGCGGCTGCACCAACGGCGCACAGCTTTGTACGGACAGCACCTGCTGCCAGGCGTATGACAGCGACGAGGACTGCCGCAAAAAGTGGGGTTCCGCCTACGAAAGCAATATGAAGAAGATCCATACCGCCGTTATAGAAACGCACGGCGAAGTAATGGAATACAACGGCGCGCTCATTGAGGCGCTCTACCACGCTGCATCCGGCGGGCAGACAGAGGACAGCGAGAACGTATTTGCTGCCGCGCGCCCGTATTTGCGAGGGGTGGAAAGTGAAAACGAGGTTGGGTCCAGCCATTTGCGGGATGAAGAGCGCATGACGCGCAAAGAGTTTGCCGCCGCCGTCAACAAGCAATGGTCCAAAGCGGGGCTCAAGGCTTCCTCTTTGGAAAAACAGGTGGAGATTGAGGAGCGCTTTAAAAGCGGGCGTGTGGAAACCATCCGTCTGGGCAAGGTGGAAGCGACAGGCCGGGAGCTGCGCGGCGCTCTAGAATTGCGGAGCGCATGGTTTACCATTGAGTTTACCGGCGATGAAGTCATTATCAACACGCGCGGCTATGGCCACGGCGTGGGCATGAGCCAATCCGGCGCCAACGGCATGGCGCAAGAGGGGAAGGACTATAGAGAAATCCTCATGCACTACTACACCGGCATACAGTTTGTGAATATGGAGGATGCGCAGACGCCAATTCCCAAGAAAGCATAAAGAAGCATGCAAGCTATGAATTGACAAAACGCATCCGCATGGTACAATATTTTTACGCGCAATTGGTGGAGCATACCGGATTTGAGCCGCTCATCCCATTGCGCCGTTATGCGGATGTGGCGGAACGGCATACGCAACGGACTTAAAATCCGTCGGGGAAACCTTAGGGGTTCAAATCCCCTCATCCGCACCAACTAAAAAAGCCACCCGTTGGGTGGCTTTTTTAGTTGGTATGAAATTCGAGGGGATTTGAAGCCGCTGCCGCGAAGCGGCAAAATTGCTCCAGTGGAGCGATTTTAGCGGCCGGGATTTCGTGCCTAGGCGTGACGAGCGCCGCACAGCGTGCAAGCTCGGCCTGCCGATGGCCGAAATCAAATCCCCTCATCTATACCAGAAAGTTAAAATACCGTTCTTCTTAGGGCGGTATTTCATTTTCTCAATAATAATCGGCAATATCTGATACACGAACTAAAAAAGATGGTGTAAAATGTAAATTTATATGTTATTGTAATTACAACACCAAAAATATACAGCAAGGGGTTTTCTTTATATGCCAAGCAGTAAGGAGAAAACAGTGGACCAACTTTCGGTGCAGAAAGAAAAGGAGAAAGTGGCAAATCCATCCACGGTTCAAAAAGAAGAAGAAGGAAAAAACAAAAGGAAATATCTAAGTCAAACAGATGTGCCGCGCATCTCCTTAAACGAAGCATTAAGGATTCCTTTTGCAATTTATGAAAATTATGGAGGAAACCCAACCACACCTTTAAAAGTTGCACAGGCTCTTGAGTTAACTCCAAGTTCGGGTCACTTTCGCATCATTGCAGGTGCAGCAGTTGCCTATGGTTTAACAGACGGAGGCCCCAATGCACCTCAAATTGGAATTACGCCCCTTGGTTTCAGAGTTGTAAAACCATTAGTTGAAGAAGATGATTTTCATGCAAAACGCGACTCTTTTCTAAAGCCGCAAATTATTAGTGCTTTCTTAACCAAGTATGATAACTCACCATTTCCGAGAGAAGATATTGCTAAAAACGTACTTGAAGAATTAGGTGTGCCAAAAGACCGTGTAGGCGAAGTGCTTGAATTAATCACGGAAGAATCGGGTCGCTTTGGTTTTTTAACTGACATTAAAGGAAAAAAATATGTTTCTCTTTCGGACGACTCAGCACCCAAT
>JAEXTB010000252.1 GCA_023453725.1 Bacillota bacterium
GAGAGGACGTTCCCGTACAACAGCCCCCGCATCGGCCGTATCGAAGTTGTCCGTCATGGTCAGGTGCGCCGCGCGAAGCTCTACTATCTGCGCGACCGCGTTGGTAAAGCAGCCAAGGTTACCGAGCGTATCGAGGTTTCTGCTTCCAAGAAGGCGGAATAACACGCAAAAAAGAAAAGAACCCGACTGCACGCCGGAACTTACCGGCCGGGCGGCGGGTTTTTTTATACTATTGGAAAACATATGAACGAGCCGTCACGACGATGCGTTCATGGAATTGGTATTACCATAGGAGAAAATGCATGGTCATACAATGGTACCCCGGCCACATGGCAAAAGCGCGCCGGATGTTAATCGAAAATCTCAAGCTGATTGACGTTGTCATAGAGCTTGTGGATGCGCGTGCGCCGCTTTCCACCGGCAATCCGGACTTTGACGATTTGTTTGCCAACAAAAAGCGCCTGCTTGTGCTCAATAAAAGCGATCTTGCGGATGCAATTATGACGCGCAGGTTTATTCAATACTACTCTGATCGTGGAATTCCCGCCATCCCGTTTGTATCTACCGGCGGAAACAAGAAGGCGGTCGTTTCTCTCATTGAAGGCGCAGCCTCCGAAAGCGTTGAAAAAATGAGGCAAAAAGGCATTCAAAAAACTGTCCGCGTGCTCATTGCAGGCATTCCAAACGTAGGTAAATCTACGTTCATCAACCGCATTGCGGGAGAAGTACGCGCAAAAACCGGGGATATGCCCGGTGTTACACGCGGCAAGCAGTGGGTCAAGATTACGCCGTATCTGGAGCTGATGGATACGCCGGGCTTACTCTGGCCCAAGCTTGACAACGAGCGGTACGCCCAGCGCTTGGCGTTCTTAGGTTCCATCAAGGATGATATTATGGATACGGAAACGCTGGCTGGGATGCTGCTTACAACGCTGCGTAAACGGTGCCCGGAAGCGCTACAGACCCGTTACCCCAAGGTAACGCCGCAAACGGAAGAGGATGATTTACTTCAGGCGGTCGCCAGGAGCCGTGGGTTCCTGCTGCCGGGGAACGAGGCGGATACCGAGCGCGCCGCGCGCATCGTGTTGGATGAATTCCGCGCGGGACGCATTGCCCGCGTCACGCTCGACGACCCGGATGAGCAAGAAGATGCGGTACAAGAGCCGCAGACAGGAGGCGAACCGCATGGCGAGGATCGCTGAGGCGGAGCGCCTGTTTGCGCTCACAGAGATTGAACGCGGATTTTGGCAGCGGCCGGAGATTGTGCTTGCGGGTATGGACGAGGTGGGACGGGGCCCGTTAGCGGGTCCGGTCGTATCCGCCTGTGTTGTCCTGCCGCCGGAACCGTTTATTCAATACGTCAATGACTCAAAAAAAGTTACGGAAAAACGGCGCGAGCAGCTTGCAAAAGAGATCAAGATGCTTGCTCCAGGCTACGCGTTGGGCTGGGTTTCGCCTGAGATAATCGATGAAATCAATATTCTGCAGGCGACAAAGCGGGCGTTTCAACTTGCGTATGAAAACATGGAAGTCCCTGTAACGGATGTGCTTATTGACGCGCTCGAAGGGCTTTCCATTCCCGCGCGGCAGCATGCGTTTATCCATGGGGATGCAAGGAGCTATTTGATTGCCGCAGCCTCCATCATTGCAAAAGTAGAGCGGGACGCGTACATGCTCGAACAGGATGCAGTATATCCACAGTATGGATTTGCACGCAATAAAGGATATGGTACGCCGGAGCATATCGATGCCCTTAAACAATGCGGGCCATGCCCCATTCACCGGCGCAGCTTCTTAAAGAAGTTATTTGGGGAAAGTGATTATGGCGGATAAGCGGGAAAAAGGCGCATATGGCGAAACGCTGGCGCTCGAGTATCTGCTGCAAAAGGGATACTTGCTGCTTGCGCGCAACCTGCGCATCGGTCACGATGAAATCGATCTTGTGCTTTTGGATGGACATACGACCGTGTTCGTTGAAGTGAAAGCGCGTTCTTCTGCAGCTTATGGCCTTGCGTGCGAGGCGGTGGACAAGCGCAAGCAAAGCCGCATGGTACGCGCCGCTCTTTTTTATCTGCAGGCGCAGCCGGAAGAAATAACCGTAAGGTTTGATGTGGTGGAGGTTGATCTTAAAACAGGGGCGGTAAACCACATTGAAAACGCGTTTATGGCGGATGCGTAAAGTTTTGCGGCCATCTTTGCGGGCCGTTTCCTTTTGTGCTATGATGCAAATGGAATGAAAATCCTTTTTTATCTTATATTTGGAGCGCATATGTTGAAAAAACGGTTGATTGCTCTTTGTGCCCTGGTTGTTGTACTTTTTGTGTCTGTACCCGCCCTGGCGCAAGGCGGGGAAAACCTGCTCTATAACAGCGATTTTTCCATTGCTTCCGAAGATCAAAATCTTCCCTCCGGCTGGTATTATGAAGCCTGGGTTTCCGAGGCTTCTATGGCGTATCTCGAACAGGATGGAAACGGCTCAGGCTATGTAGTGATTGAAAACCTGGAACCAAACGATGCCCGGGTCAGCCAGCTTGTTACGGTTGAGCCGGATACCTTCTACCGCATTACATGCGAGGTGCTGGCGGATGGCATTGAAGGAAACGCAGGGGCTTCAATTTCGGTTACGGATACCTATGCTTCTTCTGAACCTGTTTACCTTACGGACGGATTTACGCCGGTGGAACTTGTAGGCAGGACAGGCCCAGAGCAGACGGAGCTTGTGCTCTCGTTGCGCGTGGGCGGTTATGGCGCACTCTCTAGCGGCCTTGCGATGTTCCGCAATGTATCCATGCAGGTGGAACCGAACCCTCCGGCGGATGTTGCGTCGTTTGAGGCAATCGATCCGAGCGATTATGCCGTTGATAACACCGCATCCGCTCCAAATCTGTTCCTGATTTGGCTGGCCACGGCGTTTGTTGCCGGTGCGTTTGCGTTGTTGTACCGGAAAACCATACGTGTTCCCTCCGCCGCCGGTTTCACACAGGATAGGC
>JAEXTB010000275.1 GCA_023453725.1 Bacillota bacterium
TCTGAAGGCTATGCCCCCGTGCTGCACATCGACGTGTACGGCACCATCGGGCAGGTGTTCGGGAATAACAAGTATGAAGCGATGGCGGAATATTTGAAGCGCCTGTCTGAGGCTGCAAAGCCATTCCATCTGCGTATCGAAGGACCCATGGACGCGGGCGGTAGGCAAGAACAGATGGAGGCGCTTAGGGACCTTCGCCGGACAGTGGATGAGCGGAATATCCCTGTGGAGCTTGTGGCCGACGAATGGTGCAACACTTTAGAGGATATCGTCTATTTCGCGGACAATAAGGCCGGGCATATGATCCAGATCAAGACGCCGGACCTGGGCGGCGTCAACAACGTGGCTGAGGCGGTGCTTACCTGCAAAAAGAAGGACATAGGTGCCTATCAGGGCGGCACATGCAATGAAACGGAGCGTTCTGCCCAGGTTTGTGTCCATATTGCAATGGCGGTACAGCCCGACCAAATCCTCGCCAAACCCGGCATGGGCATGGACGAGGGATACATGATCGTTTACAACGAGATGCGGCGCATACTAGCGCTCAACGAATACTTGGGAGGAGGCAGGCAATGAGAGAAGAGTTTCGCATACTCTCCACCACCGCGATACTGGGCTATGGATTTCCCAAAGCGTCCTTTGAGGAGGGGATGAAGCGCCGCCCACATCTGATTGCCGTGGACGCAGGCTCCACCGATCCGGGGCCGTATTACCTTGGCGCGGGGGTCTCCTTCACGGACAGGAATGCGGTCATGCGCGATCTTGAGATCATGCTGCTGGCCGGCGTGCCCAGTGCTATCCCCATCGTCATCGGTACGGCGGGAGGCAGCGGGGCGGAACCGCACCTTAGCTGGTGCCGGGAAATCATCGAAGAGATTGCCCGCAAGCATGACCTGCATTTTAAAATGGCGCTCATCCATGCCGAATTTGAAAAGGGCATGCTCTTAGAGGAACTCGCCGACGGACGCATCACGCCGCTGGAACCCGCGCCCGTGCTGACGGCCGGGGATATCGAAGCCTCCAGCCATATCGTGGGGCAGATGGGGATGGAGCCCATCATGCGCGCGCTTGAGAGCGGCGCGCAGGTGGTACTGGCAGGGCGGGCGTATGACCCCGCCGTGTTCGCAGCGCCCGCGGTTTTAAAGGGGTACGACCGGGGCTTGGCCGTGCATCTTGGTAAGATACTCGAATGCGCCGCCATCTGCGCCACGCCGGGCAGCGGATCGGATTGCATGTTCGGCTGCATCGGGGAGGACTACTTTACCGTGGAGCCGCTTAACCCGATCCGCCGGTGCACCACGCTCTCGGTTGCGGCCCATACCCTGTATGAAAAGACGAACCCCTACATACTGCCCGGGCCGGGCGGGCATCTCGACTTGACCGACTGCCGTTTCGAGCAGCTGACGGACAGCGCCGTCAAGGTAACGGGCAGCCGGTTCGTCCCTGCCGCGCAATATACCGTCAAGCTGGAAGGGGCAAAGAAAATCGGCTTTCGCACCGTTTCCATTGCAGGTACGCGGGACCCTGTCATGATCAGCCGGATCGACGATATTACCGCGGGCGTACGCGAGCGCGTGGCGGACAATTTCCGAGAAAATGGCTGGGAATACAAGCTTCATTTCATACTCTACGGGCGCGATGGGGTGATGGGCGCCTTGGAGCCTACCCCGGGTACCGAAGGCGTGCACGAGCTGGGCATCGTCATAGAGGCGGTGGCGGACAGCCAATCTAAGGCTGACACCATCTGCGCATTCGCCCGCTCCACCATGCTGCATTACGGGTATGCGGGCCGAAGGGCCACGGCAGGGAACCTCGCCTTCCCATATTCCCCCAGTGATTTTCACGCCGGTGAGGTTTACGTGTTCAGTGTGTACCACCTGCTGCAAACGGAAGACCCCGCAGCCCTGTTCCCGGCCGAACTGATCGCGCTATAATGTGCAATCTATAAGGAGCAAGCGATGAAGACGAAGCTTACCGATATCGCGGATATCATCCGCAGCAAAAATTCAGGCCCGTACGAGCTGACGATGGACATTCTTTTTAAGGACTTCGAGAGCTTTGAACGGGTATGCAACGCCAAGGCCATCGACGAAAAGACAGTCTGCAGACTTTATGGCATAAAGCCAGAGGACATTATTAACATCGTTGAATTTAAGCCCGCCAAGGCGATCAAGATCACAATCCGGCGCCCGCTGTGCTCGGGCGACCTTGGAGAGACGGACGTCTACGGCGCGCAGCAGCACGCCCCGTTATTGTACCTGGAGCTGGACATTTGAGATAGGAGAGAGGCACATGTCGTATTCCGCACGGATGCAAAAGAACCATCTGTATAGCGTCTTCTTAGCCCCACGCGGGTATGTGCGCATGGCCGACCTCGGCATGCAGATCGCCCAGCAGTATTTAAGCCCTTTCGACAAGCTCATAGGGCTCGTAGGCGACGCAGGCTCGGGGAAAAGCATGCTGGTAAAGGGTATGTTCCCGGGACTGGAGCTTACAAACGACGACGAGGGGGTAAACGTACGGCCGCTGCCGCTATTGGACCTTGGCGACGACAGCGGATTCTATTCGCCGCACACCTACCATGTGGATATCCGCTTCGAAATGGCATTCCATCAGCCGCATGTACTGACCGAAGCCATATTGGAGGCAGTCAACCGCGGCAAGCGGGTGGTCGTGGAGCATTTCGACCTGATCTATTCAGCACTTGGGCGCAACGCGCATCTCTTAATCGGCATTGGGGAAGAGGTTATCATCACCCGCCCCAGTCTGTTCGGCCCAGAACCCAATGAACTGTGGGAGCGCGTGTACCCATCTCTTCCGTACAGGCTCAGGGCGCATACCGCCGAGGATCTGTGCGAATATGTCATGAACGGGAATTGTCCCCGCTACGAACATGCCGATGTACGCCACGGGTTTATCCTGAGCTTTGAGAGCATGCCCTCTTTTTCGCCGTCAGAGCTGATGAAAAAAGTGCATGAGCTCATTGATGCGGATCTTCCCATTTCCTTTTTGGACGACAACCATATTTTGATCGGAGACACGCCGCACCGCTGTACAGGACCCCGGATGCATGTAGCCCGTACAAAGGAAATAGGTCGCTTCCTCCTCCTTGACGATTTCTACCGGGAGCCCATTACGGAGCGATACTTAATGGTGGGGCTCGTAGGGGAGGGCTGCGATTATAAGACCACCGACATCAACAGGTTGATTTTTTAAGGAAAAAGGATACACAGATTTCCGACGATTCTCAATTAGTTAAGGCCGCCAAAGGGCGGCTTTGATATGTTCAAGGCTTAAACCCAATAAACTATATAAAGAACCCGCAAAGCTGGCTTGGTTTCTTGCTGGCTTGGTTTTGTTGTTGCAGAATTCACTTTTGCTTTGATGTTTTTTGTTGTAATATAGTACTATTAAACGACTACAGTCATTTAATATGCAAAATTTAAAGAAGTTAGGGTAAAACAGTGTCTTATAACAATGAAAGTAGAAGAATCAAAGCCGAGGATACCAGACAAAAGATATACAAGAGCGCGGAAAAATTGTTTTCTTCCCAGGCTTACCATGAGGTTAGCGTTGATGAGATTGTGAAGCTGGCCGGTGTCGCTAAGGGCTCTTTTTATGTGCATTTTGCTTCCAAGGATGCTTTGATTACCGCGTTGATCAGCGACTATGTGGAACGTGTTGATATAGGCTATCAAGATTTTCTGGACTCTTTCCCGAAAGATGCCCCTGCGGGAGAAATGATTCTTTCGCTAATCGGTAAAATCGCCGATGTGCTGGTGGATCACATTGGCATTGCCAGCATGCAGGCCGTGTATAAAGCGCAGATTACAAACGACTTTGATACGCAGGCGGTCAATGGTTACAACCGACACATTAACAAAATGTTCCATGATGTCTTGGAACGGGGTATGACGCGGGGTGAATTCAAAACCAATGTGCCGCTGGATACTCTGACTCTGCACTTCATGATGGCAATTCGCGGCATTACTTACGAGTGGTGCATCCGTTATCCGGATTTTGATTATAAAATGCAGGCGCTTGCGCATTTCAAGCTGCTGCTCAAAGGGATCAGTCACTAAGGAGCTCTGCTGATTAAGCTTGTAATCAGGGTGGGCAACTGGCATAAAGGAGAACACACATGAAAAAAAAGCTTCCAGCATTGCTTCTGTGCGCAGTGCTCATGCTGACCTTTGCGCCGCAGGTGGTGTGGGCCGTGGGTGAAACCAACGATGCGACGCAGACTGATATCCTCGAAGGGAAGGCTGATCTTGTTTCAGCCGGCGCAGCCACACCGACCGGGTTGCCGGAAATGACAACAGACGAAGGCGCTTATGCTCTTATGCCGGAACTGGCTGGGGCTTCGTATACCTATGTGGATGAAAACGGTGATACGAAGACAACAGGAGCGCTGACCGTTACCCCCATCACGGCAGCCAGCAGCACTTTGGCCAGCGGCTGGTATGTGGTAAATAGTAACGTGAACCGATCAACCATTACGGTAACGGGCGATGCGAACCTGATTCTTGTGGATGGTGTTGCGCTGTCGGTCACAGGCAGCGACAGAACTGCTGGAATCAACGTATCGTCGGGAAACAGCCTGACAATCTACGGACAATCGGAAGGCACAGGCGAGCTGCGTACTACCGGCGGCGAATACGGTGCAGGTATCGGCGGAAACGGAAACTCATCAGATAGCTGCGGAACGGTGACGATCAACAGCGGTACGGTTATCGCGCAGGGCGGCCAATATGCTGCGGGTCTCGGGAGTGGATCGTACGGCATTGGCGGCAGCATCACAATCAACGGCGGTACAATCAATGCCACGGGCGGCACTGATGGCGCAGGCATTGGCGGCGGTTCATCAAGCAGCGGCGGCGATATTACAATCAACGGCGGCATGGTAACAGCCACAGGTGGCCAGATGGGTGCAGGAATCGGTAGC
>JAEXTB010000007.1 GCA_023453725.1 Bacillota bacterium
CGTCGCTGTCATTTCGGCTGCGGGGGCAGTACCCAGCGTAATGGGGACATCCTTTGATTTCGGGGCGCCGTTCTCCGTCCATGTGAGCGTATAAACAATCGTCTGCCCCAGCATATCTTCGGTGATCTCAATGCTGCTGATGGTAAAGTTCAGCTTGCCGTTTGGCGGCACCACCTGGCTGGACAATTGGCTGCTGCCGGTCAATCCATTCCCGGAAATGTTGATGTCCCGCATTTCATAGGCGGAATCGTTCACAACGGAAAACTTCGCAATGATCGTTCCGGCGGAGGTGATCTGTGCAGGCTCTGTCGTAACCTGCACGGTAGCCGCAAGGGCAGCCGGTGCAAGCAACAACAGCAATAAAAATACGCTCAGTGCGGAAACAACTTTTTTCATGGGATTATGGTATCTCCTTTGCGGTCTGTCGGAGTATTCATACATGTTTCAATACGATACTACCACAAAATATGCTTTTTAAACGCGGGTGACCCAGCCGTGCGTATCCTCGATATCGCCAAGTTGGATACCCGTAAGCGTATCGTAGAGCTTTTGCGTTACGCTGCCGATTTGGCCGTTGTTTACGACAACGCTCTTTCCTTTGTAGTGGAGCTCGCCAACCGGGGAAACCACGGCAGCCGTACCTGTGCCGAACGCTTCCTTGAGTTCGCCGCTCTCCCCTGCATCAATCAGCTCGGAAATCGTAATCCGGCGCTCCTCAACCTTAAGGCCCATCTCACCTGCAAGGGTAAGTATGGATCTGCGGGTGACGCCGTCGAGTATGCTGCCCTCCACAGGCGCCGTGCAGATGGTATCGCCAATGAGGAACATCATGTTCATGGCGCCCACTTCTTCCACATACTTGCGCTCTACGCCATCCAGCCAAAGCACCTGGTTATAGCCACGCGCGGCGGCTTCCTCCGAAGCTTTGAGGCTTGCGGCATAATTACCGCCGGTTTTTGCAAAGCCGGTGCCGCCTCTGACTGCCCTCACGTAGTTGTCTTCCACATAGATGCGGACGGGCGCAAGGCCGGAAGAATAATACGCGCCCGACGGCGAACAGATGATGTAATAGAGAAAATGCTCCGACCTGTGCACGCCAAGGCCCGCGCCATCCGCAATCATTGTGGGGCGCAGGTAAAGCGTAGCGCCGGGGGTATGGGGTACCCATTCCCGCTCGACATCCACAAGCGTGGAAAGGGCCTTATAATTGTCCTCCACGTCAATCTGCGGCATGCACATTCTTTCCGCGCTCTTGTTTAAACGGCGGGCATTGTCCCGCGCACGGAACAGAAGAATGTCATCCTTCTTGGAACGGTAGGCCTTGAGGCCTTCGAATATCTCCTGGGCATAATGCAGCACGGGGCTGGAAGGATCAATCTGCAGGCTCTGGAAGGGCTGCACCCTTGCGTTATGCCACCCTTTGCCCTGTTCGTACTCCATAATAAACATATGGTCAGAAAAGAGCCTGCCAAAACCAAGCTTGCTTTCATCCTGCGGCTTCGCCTTGGGAGCCGTCGTCCTGCTGATGGTGATTTCCATACTGCATTCCTCCGCTGCTGTTAAAATTACTCCCCGTTAAACGGGAAATTCAATGCTTCCTAAGCGCACCGCTTCAATGCTCTATACAGGAAACGCAGCATATAGCTTTCCGGTTTCCTGGGGATGCACACGGCCATCTGTTTTTTCCACCAACATACGTACAAACGTCTCGGCATCTTCTTCCGGCACCGCCAGATCCGCCTCCACATCTTCCATGTAGCGGATATCCTTAAGGTTGCCGTCCTTACGCAAAAGCGGCTCAATCACCGCAAAACGCGCATAGTCGGTTTTCACTAGCAGCTTTACGCACGGGCGCATCTCCACAATGCCCGCAGCTTCCATACTCATGGAAGCCGCCTTGGAATAGGCGCGCACCAGCCCGCCTGCCCCCAGCAATATGCCGCCGAAATACCGCGTGACAACGCACAGCACATCCACCAATCCCTTTTGGCGGACTGCCTCCATCATTGGAAGCCCGGCTGTTCCCGCCGGTTCCCCATCGTCGCTAAAACGCGCCGCGGAGGCATCCACACCAATACAATAGGCATAGCAGTTATGGGTTGCGTCCCAATGCTGCTTTCTAAGCTCCGCCAGCTTATGCAGCGCCGCGTCCTCCTGCGTTACCGGAAAGCAGCGGCCAATAAAGCGGGACTTTTGAATGATAAGCTCTATTTCCGCTTCTTTTTGTACCGTGCGGTATGCGCGCATCAACCCAGCCGCACGCGGCAGAAGCCCTTCTTGCCCTTGCGCAGGATCACGCCTTCTCCTTCTACGCTCTCCTGCGGGAGCGCAGCATAGACGTCCTCCACCTTATCATCGCCAATGAACACTGCGCCGCTTTCAATAAGCCTGCGCGCGTCGCTCTTGGATTTTGCCAGGTTCCCCTTTACCAGCAGGTCCGTCACCCGGAGGCCGGTCTCCTCCACATCCGCCGCAGACAGCGTCACGGTGGGCATATGGGAAAGGTCGCCGCCGCCGGAAAACAGTGCTTCGGCAGCGTCCATAGCTTTTTGCGCTTCTTCCTCCCCATGCACCTGCTTGGTGAGTTCAAACGCCAGCACGCGCTTCGCTTCGTTAATTGCACTATCCTTGAGCGCGCCAAGGCGACGCACTTCTTCCATAGGCAGGAATGTCAGTAGCGCAAGGCAGCGTTCCACGTCCGCGTCGTCCACATTGCGCCAGTACTGATAGAAATCAAATACAGAGCACTTTTCTTTATCCAGCCAGAGCGCGCCCTTCTCGGTCTTTCCCATTTTGCGGCCGTCGCTCGTGGTCAAAAGCGTGCAGGTCAATGCAAACGCGGGCTTTTGCTCCTTGCGGCGGATGAGGTCCGCACCGGCTAATATATTGCTCCACTGGTCGTCTCCGCCCATTTGCAGCACACAGCCTTCCATGCGGTTGAGCATGAGAAAATCGTAGCTCTGCATGAGCATGTAGCCCATTTCAAAGAATGTAAGCCCCTGTTCCATGCGGTTTTTATAGCAATCCGCGGCAAGCATGCGGTTTACGGAAAACAGCACGCCAATTTCACGCATAAACTCCAGGAAGTTTAACGGCAACAGCCAATCCGCATTGTTGCGCACAATGGCCTTGCCCTCGCCAAAGTCCAGCAAGCGGGACATCTGCGCCTGGAACTTGTTCGCGTTTTCCTGAATCTCCTCCTGCGTCATCATGCGGCGCATATCCGTCTTGCCGGAAGGATCGCCGATCATGGTGGTGCCGCCGCCCAAAAGCGCGATAGGCCGGTGGCCTGCGCGCTGCATATGCGCCATTGCCATCAGCGCCACATAATGCCCCACATGGAGGCTGTCCGCAGTGGGATCAAAGCCTATATAAAACGTAACGCTCTCTTTGCCCATCAGCTCCCGAAGCTCTTCGGGATGCGACGCCTGCTTGATAAAGCCGCGCTCTTCCAATACGTCGAATGCGTTTCTCATGATCCTGTTGTGTTGCCCTCCCAGAAAAAGTACGCTTTTCGCGCCTTTTGCCCGCAAAGCGCTAAGCCTGCAGGCGTTGCGTTTTATAAGAATATCAGATGCCGCGCTATTTTGCAACGAAAGCGGCCTGCGGCAGCTCCCTTGCTACGATATCATCTAAAATGGCCGCCGCTTCCAATATAATGTCGCGGCATTTGATTACATCCGTGCGGTACTGCTCCTTGAGCGGAGTACAGTCGATCTCCCCCATCTTCTTCTGATAGCGGTCGATCAGCTCCGTTGTAAGAACCTTAATTTTGTCGCTTTCATGCGCACGCTCACTCACAAACAGTACGCCGAGCACCATAATGGCGCCGGTAAGCGCACCGCAGATATCGCCAACCGCCATGCCGCCGCCAAAGCCCGCCGCAAGCTTATACGCTTCGCGGTCAATGTTGAGGCCGTAAGCATGGTTTGCGCCGATGAGCATATGTTCCGCGCAGTTCCAATCCTCTTTATACAGGAACTCGTTTTCCAGATACTCCCGCAGCATTATGATTTCTCCTCAATGGTTGACGTGCAAAACGGGCAGCGTGTTGCTCCATCCGCAATTTCGCTCTTGCAGTAAGGGCACTTGTGCGGTTCGTGGACAGCCACAGGGGCAGGCTCCGCTTTTTTGACGCGCAGCTTGTTGATGAGCCTTACGAACAGGAACACACTGAGCGCGATGAGCAGGAAATCGATGACGTTGGTGATGAACATGCCGTAGTTGAACGTGGCCACCTTTGCTTCCTGCGCGGCAGCCAAATCGGCATATTGCTTGCCGTCCATCGCAATGAACATATTGGTAAAATCAAGGCTCCCGGTAATGAGACTGAGCACCGGCATGAACAAATCGTTCACAACGCTTGTGACGATTTTTCCAAACGCGCCGCCAATCATAACGCCGACCGCAAGATCAACCACATTCCCCTTAAAGGCAAATTCCTTGAATTCTTTCCACATATGCCATCACGCCCCTTTGTGTACCAATATAGCACATTTTACGGGTCAAAACAACGCGGGATATGGCACGCAAATGCTAACAATTCCTGAATTTTGCAAGGCATTCCCAATAAAAAAGCGGCCGAAGCCGCTTTTTATTGAACGATTATTCAGACCGTATGGCGGAGAGCGCCGAAAGCTTCATAGCCCGTATGGCGGGATACATGCCGCTGATGAGCGCCACCACAATGGAAAACAGCACAGCACCCAGCGAAAGGTAGGCGGGGATGACGCTCTTCATACCGACGGACTGCATGACGTACTGGTTTAATAAAGCCGAAAGCCCGTAACTGATGCCAAGGCCGATCAAGCCGCCAATGAGCCCGATATACGCCGCCTCCGTCAGAAATAGTTCCGCAATGTTGCGCATGCGGCACCCGAGCACCTTGATGATGCCGATTTCCTTGGTGCGTTCGTAAATGCTCATCATCATGGTGTTCATAATGCCGATTGCCGCCACCAGAAGCGATACGCCGCCGATTGCGCCCAACAGCATCTGGAGCTGCGCGGCGCTTTCCTGCGCGGCCTTCAAAGCATCCTGCAGGCTGGTTGCGCCGTAGCCCATATCCTGTATCTGTTTCTGGATATCGATAACATCATCGATATTTTCGCACTTCACCCAGATTTGGCTGTACTTCTTGGTATCAAGGTTCATATAGTCCTTGTTTTCCTTGGCGAGCTTGCGTACAGCGGCGATATCCATCAGCGAATAATAGGCGTAGTTGTTGCCTTCTTCCGCCATTTGGCCTACGACCTTCACGTCATACATCTTGCCCTTGGGCCGGGATTCCCCCCCGCCTGTGTCCCAGTTGGAATAGATGTTGCTGTAGTCAAACGTCAACTGAAAGCGGGAACGCTCCAGCGTAATTTTGGAGTTTCCGTTGCTGTCCATTGCCTGCTTGCCGGTGGTGGGATTGTAAAAATTCTGCAGCGCCCAGGAACCGAGCACCATCTCATATTTGGAACCCGCGCCGGTATTGGGCATGCGGCCGTTTGCAAGCGTAAAGCCGAACTCCTCCGCCACTTTCAGGTCCACGCCCATAATGGAGACGTCCGTCATATACTGGCCGCTTTTGAGTGCGCCCCAGGTTTCAAGCATGGGCATGACCGCCACAACGCCCGGCATCTGCCGAAAGGTCTGCACGCTCTTTTCATCCAGAACCACTTCCTGCGCGGGGCTGTACATGTTGCCTTTGCTTTCCACCATACGGTAGCTGTTGACCTGTATGGTGGTAAGGCTGCCCGC
>JAEXTB010000015.1 GCA_023453725.1 Bacillota bacterium
GTCTACGGTTTCATCATGTATGACGACAAGTTCGCCGTCCTTGCTTTCATGGACATCCAGTTCAATGCCGTGCGCACCCAGTTCGATGGCTTTTTGAAATGCGGGGAGCGTATTCTCCGGCGCATACGCGCTTGCGCCGCGGTGCGCCCAAACCTGTGTACCCATAAAAAACCCCCTTTGCTTTTGCTGCGTCTACCAATAGTATGCAGCGGGGCAAAAGAGGAAGCAATACATAAAACTTAAAAATTACCGTAAAAATCCAACCGCTAATAGCTCACTACATTGACCTGGCCGCTCTCGATCAGGGAGATAAACATCTGCCCAAGCTCGGGGTCAAACTGTTTGCCAAGGTTAATGCGGATTTCGTGTAGAGCCGCTTCCACCGGCATGGTCTCCTTATAGGAACGCCGAGAAATCATGGCGTCAAATGAGTCGACAATATTCAGGCAGCGTCCGCCGATGGGGATACTTTCTCCTGCAATACCCCGCGGGTAGCCCCTGCCGTCAAAACGCTCATGGTGCGCAAGCACCACAGGAATGACATAATCCAGCGAAGGCAGGTGACGGATCATTTCTATAGAGCGCTCCACATGTCCGCGCATAGTACGGAATTCATCGTCCGTCAGCTTGCCTTCCTTAGAAAGTATGCTGTCAGGTATGCCGATTTTTCCGATATCGTGCAGCAGGCCCGCCTGCCGGATGATTTCCACATGCTCTTCGCTCAGGCCCGCTGCGGACGCAAGCTGTGCCGCATAAGAAGATACGCACTGGGAGTGGCTGAACGTATAATGATCCTTTGCATCGATCGCCGCCGTGAGCGCATATATGGTGGAGGTATATTCCTGCACGATGGAAGCCTTGCTCTTTGCCGTCATCGGGTCTTCCGCCGTGGTGTTGCGCGTGTAGGTCATAATCCGGTTCTTGCCATTCTTCTTAACCGAATATACGGCAAGGTTGGCGTAGGAAAGCAGCTGGTCCGCGTTTGCCGCTGCGGTGGGGTACGCACAGATACCGGCAGAGAACGTAAGGAACTTCTGTGAGGTGCCGCCCGATTGCGCCAGGTAGCCTGCAAAGCTCTCTCTTACGCGCTGCCCCACCTCCTCCGCGGTGGAAGCGCCGGAAAACGGCAGGCTGACCGCGAACTCTTTGCCGCCATAGCGGGCGACGTTGCCGCGGTTGCCTACAATGCCCTGTACGATATGCGCAAAATGCTGCAGTATGCGGTCGCCCTCGCCGCTGCCGTACAGCTCGTTATACAGCCTGAAATCGTCTAGGTTAAACAGGATGACGGCAATGGAATGCGAACGCGCGCGCTGGAAATCTTCTTGCAACTGCTGGTTGAAATGGCGGCGGTTAAACAGGCCGGTAAGTGAATCCCGTTGGGCTTCCCGCTCAATGGTTTCATACAGGTTGGCGTTTTTGATAGCAATGGAGACGATGGAGACGACCGACTCCATAAAATTGATCTCGTCATACGAATAAGGGCGCCGGTTCACTTTTTCGGAAAGGAACGTCATGCCTACAAGCATGCCGTCGCATTTGATGGGAAGTATCAGCGCAACGCCAATGCTCTGCAAAAGCTGTTTTTCCGTTTCCCACATGGATTTATAGTGGGTCGTCTGCAAAAACTCGTTGTACACCACCGCACGGTCATTCTGCTGCAACCATTGCACAAGCGAATTGTCCTCACGCAGCATCAGGCGCTTATTGAGGCAGGAATAATCCGAGGTCGTGCGGTAGCACTGCTCTTCGGGCACATGCAGGCAAACCTGTATTTGGGCAGTCGCGCTGCTTTCACGCAGGAAATCCACATACGTGACGACGATTTCATTGAGCTTGAGCGTCTTATTGATGGCGAGCGAGAATGTCTTCATCTTGTTTTCGCGCTCGATCTGATCCTTGACAAAGAGCGACTCGTGCAGAGAGTTTAACATGCTGAATATCAGGATGCCAAGCAGCGAAAACAAAATGGCAATAAACATGGAGCGGTTAAACGGCGCCTGTGCAAATGTAGCGGCAAGAAATTGATCTATAATCTGATAGCTTGTTACGAGAAGAACCGTCGTAAGCACCGCGGAAATCAGGTATGTTGCGCCCTTTGAGGTGATCTGGCTGAGCGCGTACACGCGCTTTTTGTACAGCGCATAATAGATGCAGAAAGCGTTGAACGTGCAGGCAAACGAATCTGTGGGGATTGAGCCTAAGCTCGGCACAAGGTCCAGCAATGTCATGCCAAACATGGCAAATACGCCTATAATCAGCGGCGTAAAGTGCGACTTGTTGAGTGTGCCGCTCTTCATGTTTTTGGAAAGAATGCGTCCGATAGAGCCGAGCACAAGTATCGCGTACAATATCAACAGCCAGACGATGGGCTGCACGATGTATTGAAATTCCTTTTCACCCTGGGAATTTGTAATGAGCGGATGGGCAATGAACGCATCAAACTGGTTGAGCACAATGACGACAACCGTCAGCACACCCCATAAATACTTTAGGAAAATCGCCCGCTCATTGGTGAATGTACACGCAAGAAGGAAGTACAGATATGGTACCAGGCAGATGCCCGAAAGCGATATTTCAAACCAGAACAGCATGCCCGGGTACATCTCCAGGCGCATAAACAGAGAACCGCCTGTCCACATGATGAACGCAACAAGCAGCGCCATGAAGGAATAGATCACGGGGCTCTTTTTTGCCGTCCACAACGTCAGGAACAAGAATACGTTGCACAGAAGGCCGATAAGCGGGATCAGGTTAAAGGAGATTTCATTCAGCGACAAAAACCATCACCCCCCCTGCCCATATCCCCGTTCTGGAGGTACATGAGGTTAATAATTTCCTGCTGGGGCGGGTTCATTTTCCGGATCGGCTTTCCATACCTCTTTTCATATTCCTCAATGATGCCGCGGGTAAGCAGCGTTACCTGCAGGGGCTCAACCCCCAACAGCTTCTTGAGATCGTGATAGTCATGGTCATAATGCCGGAAATATATGCTCATGTGGTCACGGATAAGCTGGCGGTTGAATTCGGCGCGGCCTTCCGCCGCCTCGTCAATTTCCACATACAGGTGCATGAAGGAACGCTTCTGGTCGTCGTACTGCTTGCGCGCAAACCAGTCCGCAATGGGAAGGCGTGATACCTCTATGACTTTGTTGATTGCCCGCTCTGTAATGCGCGTAAAGCCCGCGATATCGATGACCTTGGGCACCCTGTCCACATATTCAAATTGGGGCAAATGAATGTTGTCCTGCTCGTTTTTCAGGCGCAGGCAGCGGTATACGTCGCCAACGCGGTAACGCAGGAAGGCCCCACCCTTTAATACCGTTATGACAAGCTCGTAATTTTCATTGGCAACAAGCTCATCCATCAGGAATGTCCGTGGGGTGTAGGAGGGATCCTCCATGTTTTTAAGCATGTCGCTTTCGGGAATGAATTCATAGAAGCACGCATCGGGGAAGAAGATGAGACCGTTTTTGCGCCAGGTCTCTGTCGCAATGCAGGTCGGTTCCGTTCCGCCCGCAATCTCAAGGGGCCTGCAGCCCCATGCCCGCTCTAAATCTTCCTTAAACAGCGCAGAATCGGTGCCCACGCACACAAACCCGTTGAGCCGGAACAGATCGGCAGGACGCACCGGAGTGCCGTCACGGAAGCTGCGATATTTTGCATTCAATATCCGCCAAAGCATATGAGGTTTGAACAGCATACGCTTTTGCTTTTCACCGGTCGCTGTCTTAGTGAGGCTGAAGTTCTTGGTTATGGCATAAACGATGCTGCTCATGCCAAAGAACAGGTCGATGCCGCCCTGCAGGCTCTGCCGGAAGCCGACACGATTCTGTTCGCTGAATGACATATTGAGCGCGTCTTTGAGCGGCGGCAGGAAATGAATATCCAGCTCCGATTTCACAAGCAAGGGCAGTAACCCCGTGGGGTAAGGCAGGGGTGCCAGGCCGTAAAGCGCGCGCTGGCTGGTGCTTACATGGAACTTGCCGCGCCCGGAGGATGTGGCAAGCAGCAACGCCGCTAGGATGTTGTTTTTGTATACGGAAAGCATTTCTTCGCTGTAAGGCGCAACCTTGGAGGGATGGCTTCCGCTCTCCCAGGTCGTCTCAAGCCAGACAACGGGCGGTACGGGAAGCGCCGCCTCGTTTTTGGCGAGCAGGATGTCCGCATAATCATCATATGTGGTAAGCGGGATGCTTTTTCTGAATTCCGTCACTGTCTGGGGAACCTTGCCGCCCATAATCCGCTGGCCGAGCTCGCTTTTTGCGTACAGCATCAGCTGTTCCTGCAGGAGCCGGAGCTGGATCTGCATATATTCCTCTATGGGGATATCCAAGAAACCGCAGTATTTTTGCCAAATCTGCTCATGTGTGAGTTCTTTTAGCTCCTGCTTGAAGGACATGCAGTTCCCCCCTTCCCCTGCGCCTTACGGCTTATTCAAAAATGCCCGCATGCTCCGCCTGTTTGGAACCAAAAACGGGACTTCCCGCTTGTATGCTTCGTAACCGTCAATGTACCGGGCAAACAAATAGCGATCTTCGATCCAGATGTAAAGAAAATTCAAAACAGGAAACAGGATTGCGCCATACAGCATCCCCGTTTCCCCGGAAAACAAATACAAAGACCAATACGCGAACAAAAAGCACCAACCGCCGGGATGCCTGCACAGCGCATAAGGGCCTGATTTTACAACAGCCGGATTTTGCCCGTTCCCATATGTCTGCTTTGCGGGCAACGCCCCAAAGAGCACATAAAGGTATATCAAGAACCAAAGTAAGGCGAAACCCCCAAATACATTCCGCCACAATGGGCGGATGGTGGACATCGCCGGGGCAACGAGCATTCCGGTTGAGGCCAGCAGCAGCAGCGCGCCCGCAGCGAACCATAAAGAGACAAGACGCGATCCCTTGGCTTTGTTTATATCAAAGAGCACAAACAAAACAAAGGAAAGGCTGCCGGTCAACAAATAAATCATGCCTCAGCCTGTGCCTGTTTGACAAACGCGATGCCTACCGCAGAAGGACCGGAGTGGAGCCCGATGGGCGGCCCGATAATTCCCGTGCAAAGCGCCGCTTCCGGCGCAAACGCGCGTATCATTTCTTCCACCCGGTGCGCCCGGTGCAGATCGTCCCCATGGAAAATATAAGCGGCCTGTGTCCGGTCGGCTTCCTTTTCATATCTGCGCACAAGCGCGCGCATGCCGTCCCTGGCGTTGCGGAGTATGCCAAGGGGTCTGATCATACCTTCCGGAAACGAAAACAGCGGCCTCACGCCAAGCTTATCGGTAAACAGAGGGCCCAATGCGCTGACTCTTCCGCCCTGCCAGGCACATTTGAGAGATTCAAACATAAAATAGACGCAAACTCTTGAGCGGAACGTATCAAGCCGCTCCATGATTTCATGCGCTGTCAATCCTTGGTTTGCAAGACGGTTTGCTTCACGCACAATGATGCCCATGCCATGGGACGCAGAAAGCGAGTCATATACATGGATGGGAACAGAAAACCCTTCTTCTTTTGCAAGACGGGCGGCAAGCACGGCGCCGTTAATGGAGCCGGACATTTTTGAAGTAAGCACGATGCAAATGATTTCATCGTATTCCTGTGCTTTTTTAAATACATCGATAAAGACGGCAGGGCCCGAATGTGCGCTGGTGGGCAGCTTGTCCGTTGTACGCAGTATGCGGTAGAGTTCGGCAGAGTCGATGTCTACCTGGCTGTAATATTCCCTTTCCTTATGGGTCACCATATCCGGGATCAGAAAAATTCCTTCCCGTTCGGCCTCTTCCATCAAAATATCGCAGCCGGTCTGTGCGACAATACAGGTCCGTTTTTTGGGACTCATGTGCAGACTCCTAACATGCGTTTTGTACATTGAAAGGGAAATCAATTTATTCTATAAAATTATACAATAAAAATCAACTGGGTTATAAAGATTTTGACAAATATTCGGCGGCAACACTGCCTGAAACCCCTCTATTTTTAGCGTTTTTTGTCGCAAACAACATTTTGTACATTTTTTTCGGTTATTTTTCATTTTGTATATATAAAGCGTTCTTATTCATCATGATTTTGAAGAATAAGACATGCCGCATTGCAACTTGGATAATGGCGGGGCGGGCTTATCGCAGGCCATCCCTTTTCTAATAGAACAGTCCTTCTCAAAACGGTATATTCATAACTCAAAACAGCATCGGGTTTGGCGCAAACTATTGACTGGGCTCATTTTCTGTGTATAATAGATTTATTATATTTATCCATTGTATACATGCATGCACGCATGCAAGAATGTGAAGGAGGACGGTTATGAGCAAAATCGTATTCGACGATCACTCCAACCTGCTGCGCGAGGATTATTACAAGTATCAGGTGCAAGATATTGCGACACCCAACCTGTTCCCCGAAATGTTCCATTTCGATCAGGTACCCAAGGTCGCGTTCAACTACCGCAC